>JBKJNL010000129.1:0-2870 GCA_046593615.1 Myxococcota bacterium
AGCCACGCCGTTTTTTGCCCGCCGCTTTCCCGAGATGCGCTGGGCCATCCTCACGCCGCGCGGCTCGGCGTTCTTCACGCCCGCCACAAACGACGCGAGCGGGCACGGCGGGCTGCGGATGGGCGACGCCGTGCACCACGATCCCGGCAGCGACGACGACGTCGAAGACCTGTGGCGCACCTACTACGCCGCCATCTACAACCCGGCCCGCGCCCGGCCCGCGGCCATGCGGGCCGAGATGCCGCAGAAACACTGGCGCACCCTGCCCGAGGCGCGCCTCATCCCCGGGCTGCTGCAAGACGCCCAACGCCGCACCGCCGGCTACGTCGCCGCCGCCGGCCCCGACGACGCCGGCGCCCGCCCCTTCATCCCGCGCGTCAGCGGCAACCGCAGCCCGTCGCTGGCCCAGCTGCGCGAGGCCGCCGTCGGCTGCCGCGGTTGTGCGCTCGCACAAGAGACGGCGACCTCGTGCCCGACGCAGGTGGTGTTCGGCGAAGGCGCCGCCGACGCGCGGCTGGTGATTGTCGGCGAGCAGCCCGGCGATGAAGAAGACCGCGCCGGCCGCCCCTTCGTCGGGCCCGCGGGTCGACTGCTCGACGAGCTGCTGGTCGAAGCCGGCATCGATCGCGCGAGCATCTGGCTGACCAACACCGTGAAGCACTTCCGGCACGACCTGCAGGGCAAGCGGCGGCTGCACCAGCGACCCACCGCCGCCGACGTCAAAGCCTGCCGCCCGTGGCTCGAGAGCGAGATCGCGGCGCTCACGCCCACGGTCATCGTCTGCCTCGGCCAGACCGCCGCCCGCGCCATCGTCGACCCTCGCTTCGAGGTCGGTTCGGGCCGCGGCGTCGTCGTCACCACGTCCTTTGCGCCGCGCACCATCGTCAGCTGGCACCCGGCGGCGATCCTGCGCGCCGATCCCGCGCTCGCGCCGACGATGCGCCAACAGCTGCTCGACGATCTGCGCCTCGCCGTCGCGGCGCTCGGCGCGCTTCGCGCTTCACATGGGGACGACGAATCGCGATGAGGTTCGCGCCCCGGGTCTCGTTCTCCTGGGCCGCTCAGGCCCGGGTGAACCGCTCCAGGGCCGCTCAGGCCCGGGCTCACTCGGGCGTGCGGCAGGCGCTCCCGGTCACCCAGAAGGGCGAGCCATCGGCCGGCAGGCCGTCCTCGTAGATGAACAGCTCGGTCGCGGTGCCCGTGACCCAGTCGTCGATGAGCTGCGAGAGCGACCGGCTGACGAGGCGGTTTCCGGCGGCGTCGCACTTCGACATGCGCGCGTTGGTGGTGTCGTTGGCACCCAGGTGGACGTGGGTCGCCGCGCCCCAGGGTTGGCCGTCACGACGTGCCTTGGGCGCCAGCACCATGAGGTTGCCGGTGACGCCGGCCTGACCTTCGCGGTCGGTGGTGTTCCAGAAGCTTTCGACGTCGCGAACCTGATCGACGACACGGGTGCGGTACGGCAGCTCGCCCGACCAGTGGTACGCCGTGTCGTCGGCGTGGGGGACGATGCCACCGCCCAGGCTCGGGTCTTCCTGGTCGGCCAACACGAGCAGCGGCGTGTCGATGTGGAAGAGCATCGAGTGGACCTTGTCTGAGCACTGGGCCGAATCGATGCCGTGGGCGGCAACGCAGCTGGCGTCGCGAAAGACGTTGCGGGCGTCGAGCGTGTCGTGGGAGGTCCGGACGTCCCCGACGCCCGGCAACAGATTCAGCTGCGAGCAGCTGGTATCGACGGTCGGATCGAGACCCGGCGGCAGCTCGCAGGTGTCGCCGGCGACGAACGCGTCGGCGAACATGTTGAAGTCGGCGGCGGCGCCCGCCTGGTAACGGCCCTCGTTGTCGATCCCCGGCGGGAAGTTCGCGTCGATCACGATGCGCACGGTGGCGCCGGGCGCCACGGCGCGGACCCGGGCGGCGAGCTCGTCGCCGGCCAGAGCCAGCCACTGGGCGGCGTCGGAGCTGGCGACCACCAGCACCGTCGTGGCCGCAGCGAGGTCGGGGAGGTCCGACGTGCCGTCGCCGTCGAGGTCGGTGCCGCTCGGGTTCGCGAGGTGGTTGAACGTGGCGGTCCAGGTGCTCAGGCCTCTGTGCCAGACCGGCACGGGCGACGAGCGGGTGCCGATGGGCTCATCGGGGTGGGCCCGAAAGGCCAGCGCCGGCGGGATGCCGTCCCACGCCTCCACCACTTCGATGGCGTCGCTGGCGGCGTCGGTGCAGCGCTCGAACTTGACGCGGTTGTAGCTGGCGAAGGGGTTCTGCGTGGTGGCGCCGTTGACCACGCCGCTGCCGATCTGGGTGGCGTTGGTCGCGTAGTCGGGGTGCGACGTGGTCATCGCCTTTTGAAAGGCGTTGTCGACGTGGCTGTAGTTGAACCAGCAGCTGTCACCAGCGCACGGGCCGCCTTCACCCCCGAGGTAGAAGATCCAGGCGCTGGAGCCGGCCGGGTCCGCCGGCGCCGTCGCCTGCTCGGCGTAGACCATCGGCCGCGTGCCGTCCTGGCAGACCGCTTCGGGCTCGCCACCGCCGACGGTGCAGGCATCGGTGCCGTCCACGCACGGGGGCACGAAGACGCCGCGCATGCAGCCAACCCCGGGGCTGCAACCGAGGTCGAGGTCGGCGGTCAGCGACGGCGGCGTGGCGTAGAGCCGGTCGCGACAGTCGTTGGCGCTCTCGCCGACGACGCACATCGCGGGGCCCTGCGCGTGGAAGCGGCCGACGTTGGTCTGAAGCGGCTGGTCGCAGCTCTCGGGAAACCCGCTGCGGGCTTCGATCTGCTTCTCGACGATGCGCACGGCGAGCAGGCTTTCGCAGCCGGCGATGTAGCCGCCTTCGCCTTCGCCTTCGCCCTCTCCTGCTTCGCCTTCGCC
>JBKJNL010000171.1:0-3753 GCA_046593615.1 Myxococcota bacterium
GGTGTGAGGCCACGTCGTCGGCGCGGCGGAGCAATCACCGAGCTGGCAGCGACGACGTCAACGGCCAGGTCCGTCGGGCACGGGTGAGCGCCGCCGGAGCGCAAGCAGACGGGCGCCGTCGCTGCCGCCGATGGGCAACAGAGAGAGGACCACCCAAGCGAGCTGCACCGCACCCGCCACGTGGCAGAGGCCGCTCGGCGTCGAGAACAGGGCGCCGGCCGCGCCGAGGTTGGCCATCGAGCCCGACAACACGAACGCCGCCTCGAGCTCGCGCCCCGCTCCGCGCGGCAACGTGCCGGTGAGCCGCAGCGCCGGCCACGCGTGCACCAGACCCAGCGCCGTGCCTCCGAGCGCCTTGCCGGCGGCAGCCTGGCCCAGCAGGTGGACCGCGACCGCGACGACGATGGCGACGACGACGATGGCGACGACGGCGACGACGCTGGTCACGCCGCCGTCGCGCGCGAAGACCGCCGAGCTCGTTTCACCGAAAGCGCTGCGCAGTGATTCAAGCATTTGTCTTCACCTGGCTCTTGAGGTGGTCGCCGGGCGGCGATACAACCGCCGACGTCGGGGCTGTAGCTCAGTTGGGAGAGCGCGAGCTTTGCAAGCTTGAGGTCGTCGGTTCGATCCCGTCCAGCTCCACCACCCGCCACGTCAGGTTTGCTTCGCCCACCCTCCGATCAGCTGCTGCTGATCGGAGGCGCGGACGCGCGCGTCGCCGTCGATGCTCTCGTCGATGGCGTCAGTCGTTGACGTCGCCCTCGACGACCACGACCGCGCCGTGGCCGCGCGGCTCGGCTTCGACGGTCAGCACCACGCGGTAGCGGCCGGTCTTTCTCGACAAGAAACAGACGTCGAAGCCGTCGCCGTTCCAGCGAAAGCGCAGCCCGCGGCGGGGGTCGTCGTTGTCGTCGACGCTGACCTCGTCGACGCGGATGTAGCGCGGCTCTCGGGCCGGCACCGGCACGCAGCGCTCGATCAAGGTGCGCGGACCGATGCCGACCTCGCGCTCTTCGGCGACGCGGTCGAGGAACAGCTCGTTGCGATCGGCGCAGCCGCTGACGGTGACGAGGCCGGCCTTGCCGTCGCCGTCAAAGGCGACGTCGTCGAAGCACAGACGCTCACCGCGCTCGACGGCGCAGGCGCCCCGTCGCTCAAGGATTTGCAGCGACGCGAGGCCACGGTCCGAGCGCACGAAGCGGCAGCGCTCGGCGCCGACGATGAGCTCGCCGACGTCGACGAGGGAGACGACGCTCTCGGGCTCGGCGCCGTCGCGCACGGTAAAGGCCACGGGCGCCCGGTGCACGACGCGGCCGTCGACGACGACAACGAGGCCGGCGCTGGCAGCGCGTCGAGCGCTGTCCGCGGCCGCGCGGTGGCCGCAGCCGGCCATGTCACCCAGGGCGAGCGGAAAAAGAAAGATCGCCACGAGGGCGATCAGTCTTGGATGATGAAAACGCGAGGTCGGCGCCATCTCAGTAGTTCGGATCCCAGTCGGAAGCCGGGAGAATCTTCCATCCTGAGTCATAGGTCTTCGTCGTCACGCGCAGCACGCGCAGGGGCCAGGTTCGCGAAGCGCCGCCGCCCGGATCCTTTTCTTCGATGGTGAAGCGGTGCACCTCGAGCTTGTAATTGCCGCCGCGGCCGAGCTTCTTTACTTCGCCGAGCCAAGGGTTCTCGGGGTGCCAGAAGACATCTTTTCCGACGCGAGCGACGTAGGAAAAGATTGGGTATTGAGCGCTGAATTTTTCGGCCTGCCGCTTGGTCGGCTCGAGCAGCTTGTTGGCCTGCTCTTGTGAGAGGGCGACGCTGTTGTCTTCGGAGACGATGACGCCGTTCAGGCTCTCGGCACCCTTCTTTTCGAGGTCGCGCATCGAGGCGACGGCGCCGTCGACGTCTTTTTCTTCGAGCCGCGGCGCGTCGCGCTTCTGGATCTTCCAGTTGGGGATGGAGAAGTCGTTGGCCGTCAGCGTCGAGCCGCCGAGCAGGTAGTTGCGCGCGGTGCCGTCGCCTTTGCCTTCGAGCGCCTTCAAGTAGGACTCGGCGATCTTGCGGGGCTCGTCGAGGGCGCCCGGTCCGTCGATGGTCTCGACGGGCGGCGGCGCGGCCTTGCCCTTCTCGACGCCCTTCTCAGCGCTGCTCTTGGCGGGGGCGGCGGCGGGCTTGCCGGCGACGGCGGGCGGGACCGACAGCAGGCCCACGGCGACGACAAAGGCGGGGAAGGCAAATTTCACAGGTCACCTCGATGAACGGCCCGCTGACGCTACCATCGACGTGTGTCCCGCGCTCTCCTGCCCAGCGTGTCCCGGTTCAGCCTGTTCGCGGTGGGCGGCGTCGACGATCCAGCCCCTGCGGCGCAGCGCCCACGAAGCAGTCGAAGCCGTCAACGCGGGCGAAGCCGCTTCAGCCACGCCGCGCTGGTCACGCTCGTCACCGCCGTTGCCGCCGCCGGGTCGGGCATGGCCTGCTCAACGGTGACCTTGACCTCGGGCGCCTACGACCTCGAGCGGGTGGCCCTGGTGAGCGTGCACGCCCGCCGCGAGATCGCGGTGCAGTCGACGGATCTGGCCCCGGCCCTGCTCGACAGCAGCCTCGGCGAAGAGGTCGTCGAGATGACCGCCGGCGACACCGAAGGCAGCCTCGAGACGCTGTTCGGCGTCGTCGTCCCCGCCGACACCGCGATGAAGTCAAAGAAGTACGACCTCGTGCCCGAGGCGCTGCCCGCTGAAGAGTGGTCGCAGGCCGACAAGATGCTCGCCGTCGACATCGACGACGCCCGCACCCCGCAAGCGCTGGGCGTGCTGGCCCGCGACCTCCAGGTCGACGCCGCCGTCGTCATCCGCCACGAGTGGTGGCTGCAGCGCGACCGCCTCGACATCGGCACCAGCACCTGGGCCTACGACCGCTGCACACTGCTGCTCGTCGACGACGACGGCCAGGTCGTGTGGCGGCAGACGGTGGTGTCGCGCGCCCCATCGCGATCGATGTTTGCGTCGATGGGCGGCTTCAACGGCGCCGGCTGGGCCGACGAGACGCGGCAGTTGGCCCGAGAGACCGGCCGCCTGGCATGGACGGAGCTTCGCGCCCGTTATGCCCAGGGCCCCACCGACGGCAAGGCAGCGGCCAGGACCGCCGCTGCGAAGACAACACCGACGACGACGACGACACCGACGACAACGACAGCGATGACGACGCCCCCGGAAACGACGACCACGACCCCGCTGCCGGCGACGCCACCGTCGTTGCCGACCCCACAGGAGCACCCATGAACCCGCTCGCCACCGCCCGCAGGCTGCGCACGTTGCAGATGACGACCATTGCCCTCGCCGTCACCGGCAACCTGTCCTGGTGGCTGCTCGCTTTCTTCGGCCGCGTCAGCACCGACGTCTGGATGGTGCTGCCCTTCTCGCTGCTCGCGGCGGTGTTGTTCGCCGTCTTGTGCGTCGCCGTGCAGCACGCAGCCCACGACCTCGGCGGACCGCCGGCGGCCAGCAACGTCGTCAGCGCGTCGTTCTTCTGCGCGCTGCTCGGCTGGGTGGGCATCCCGCTCACGCTCTACCGCACGGCCCAGGGTGTCGCCCACGCCGTCGGTGACGACGTCATCCGCAGCCGCGGCCTCCTCCTGGCCTGGACGGTCGCGCTCTCGCCCATCCCCGCCAGCGTCGTCGGCGCCCTCGTCGGCTTCTACGCGTTGGCGCCCCTCGTGAGCGTCGTGCTGATGGCCGTGGCCACCCAGCTCATCGCCGCGCCGCT
>JBKJNL010000759.1:0-3403 GCA_046593615.1 Myxococcota bacterium
AGCACGACCTGGGCGTCGTCGTTGCTGAGGCGCTTGACCCACACCGAGTTGATGAAGACGTCGATGTCGTACTGGGTCATGCCGGCGACGTTCTGCTCGCTGACGAGGAAGTACCGCTTGGTGACCGGCTCGGCCGGTGCCGTCGCCGGGGTCGCCGGGGCGGGCCTGGTCTTGGGTGCCTCTGACTGAACCTCGTAGCCCTTGGCGACGATCAGCACGTTGCCCTTCTCGTCGATGGTGACGGTGCAGCCTTCAAAGGTCTGCCCGGTGACGCCGTCGATGTTGACGCCGTTCAGGAAGATCGACGCCGAAGCGGGGCCGCTCACGGTCAGCAGCGAGAGGACGAGGGGCAGGATGAGGACGCGCATGGAGAGCTCCTGGGACACGCGACCCACCTTAGACGTCGGCGGTGACGTCGCCAACTCTGCAGGCGTCAGCCGCAGCCGTCGTCGTGCAGCAGCTGACGCGGCGGCGCGCCAAGCGCTTGTTCGACGGTGGCCCCGGCGGCGGTGGCGTCGACGACGGCGACGACGCCGGCGGGGCCGCGGCAGCGGGCGACGGCGGCAAAGACGTGGTGGGCGTAGGCGTAGGAAAAGGCGCTGTCGTCGTCGAAGTCGAGGGCGCCGGCCTCGTGCTCGCGGGCGCGCGTGGCTTCGATCGGCAGGCGCTGCGATCCCTGGTCGGCGACGACGGAGCAGGCGCCTTCGGTGACAAATCGGGGAATGGCCCGGGCGCGGTCGACCCCGCTGCGCTGCCAGAGCGCCAGGTGGCAGAGCTCGTGGGCCAGGCGTCGCTCCGTCGACGACGACGAGGGATCGTTCCAGGTGTCGCGCGGCAGCAGGTGGATGGCGTCAAAGGTGCTCCAGGCCCGCAACGTGGGGGTGGTGCGACCGGTGGCCGTGACAAAGGCGTGGACGTCGTCGTGGACCGTGATGGTGCTCGGGACGCGCAGCGCGAGCTGGAACGCTTCGAGGTGCGCCAACGCTTGGGGCAAGGCCGCGACGACAAAGGCGCCGCGTCCGAAGACGACGACGTCGCTGCCGTTGCCGTTGGCACCGCCGACGACGACGCGGCTGACCACGTGTCCCGGCGCGGCGGTCGCGCAGGAAAGCACGAGGCCAGCGATGAGCCCCACCAGCACCCTTGACCCCGGCGCCGACGCAAACGACGCTGCGCGCATGGCGCTGCGGCTGCAAAATTCGATCGGTGCCGTCGCCGTTTCCTGCTGGGCCGTTTCCTTCTGGGCCGTTTCCTTCTGGGCCGGGTCTTTCCGCGCTGTTTCTGTCGGGGCCATCGTCGCCGTGACTTTCGCGGGCGGCTGCGCCGGCGACAAGGGGCAGGCGATTCCCGACCGCCCGCAGCAGACGTCGACGCCGGCGCGGGCGGCGCCGCTCGAGGGCGCGCCGGTCATGGCCGTCCAATCGCTCGACGCCCCCGGCTACAACGTCAACGACCTGACCGCCCGGCTGCGAGACGCGCTCATCCACACCAGCGGCGTCGTCGTCGTCGATGAGCTCAGCGTGCGCGCCGAAATCGCCGCCTGCGTCGAGATGCCGTGCAAAGACGTCGAGTCCGAGCGCTTCAAGGCCGCCACCCTCATCGCCAACGCCACCCTCTCGCGGGTCGGCACCACGCTGCTCGGCAGCGTGCGCATCCAGGCCGGGCTCAAAGAGCTCGTGCGCGTCAACGCCCAGGGCACCGACGCCGGCGCCGTCATCCAGCAGCTCGGCTTCGAGGCCGGACAGAAGTTGCGCGATGTGCTCAGCCCCGAGAGCCCCATTCCGCAGAACGCCCCGTCGGAGGAGCGATGAAACACCAGCTCGTTTTTGTCGCCTCTGTCGTCGTCGTTGTCGGAAGCGGCTGCGCCGACGCCCGCATCACCGGCACGCTCGGCGACCGCACCGTGCGGGCCACCGGCACCGTCGCGGCCTGGCTCGACACCACGCTGTTCGTCGACCAGGGCGACGGCTCGGCGACGCGCGAGGATCGCAGCACCGATGCATCGACGCTGCACATCGAGCTGTTCGAGCCCGCGTTTGATGCCGCCGTCGACTTCGGCGCGCTCTCCGCCGGCGAGCGAACAGCGCTCGTCGACGAGATCAGCCGCGGCGACCGCATCTCGGTCGTGGTGCGCCGTGGTGAGGCCCTGCGCGCCGGCGACGACATCGCTTCGCTGCCGTCGCAAGGCCTCCCGCCCGAAGTGCTGCCTTTCGTCGACGGCATCGCCATCGCCCTGCGCGAGCCCGCCGTCGACGGCGCCAGCTACCCCGAAGAGGTCGCCCGCCCCGGCTCCGAGATCGAAGCCGAATTCGCCATCGACCAGACCACGCCCATCCTCAGCGGCACCCTGTCGATCGACGTCGCTGCCGCCGACGACGAAGGCGAAGCCCTCGAAGGCACATTGGTCATTGAATTTGCGACCGAGCTGCTCCCCGAGAGGATCGCTGAGTGCAATTTCGATCGGTTCGGGCAGGGTGCCGTCGACGCCTGCACGTTGGCGCCGTTCTCCGCAGGCCAGCCTGGCCTCGGCGGTGGCGCCATCGGCGGCGGAGGCGGACGGTCCCCCGACGACGGTGCAGTCGGCGAAGGCACGGTCGGAGAAGGCGAAGGAGAGTCATGAAGCTGACGTCGAGACAGGTGGCCCATTTGAAGGGCCTCGCGCACGAGAAGAAGCCCGTGATCCTGCTGGGACACAAGGGCGTCACCGAGAGCCTCGTGAAAGAGACGCAGAACGCGCTCTTGACCCACGAGCTCATCAAGGTTCGGTTGGCCGGCGAAGACAAAGACGCCCTCGACGAAGAAGCCGACGCCGTCGCCAAGCAGAGCGGCGCCTCGCTGGTCGAGCGGATCGGCAAGGTCGCGATTCTCTACAAGAAGCACCCGCACGAGCCGCGCATCGTGCTTCCCAAAGAGCCAAAGAAGTCGGCGTCCCCGAAGAACGACGACGACTGACGGCGACCGCCGCCGACCGAGACGACGACCGAAACGAGCGACGCCGCCGCGTCCCCTGAGGACGACGACGGCGCCTTTGACGACAACGACGACGACGATGGATCAGGGGCTGGCTTTGGCCGGCTCTTTTTCCGTCAGCTTCTCGGCCTGCTTCTCTTTCTCCGTCGGCGCCGTCGACGCGATGAAGAGCTCGGCGAGCTGTTTGTCGCTGACGCCGGTGGGCGCATCGGTGAGGAGGTCGGTGCCCTTCTGCGTCTTGGGGTAGGCGATGACGTCGCGCAGCGAGGTGCCGCCGCACAAGAGCATGCACAGGCGATCGAGGCCGAGCGCGATGCCGCCGTGGGGCGGGCAGCCATACTTGAGGGCCTCGAGAAGAAAGCCGAACTTCTGCTGGCGGTCGTCGTCGGAGATGCCCAGCGCCGAGAACACCTTGGCCTGCACGTCGCTGTCG
>JBKJNL010000768.1:0-5976 GCA_046593615.1 Myxococcota bacterium
GGGAGACGTCGGCGACGAGGCCGATGGCGCGGTGGCCGCTCTGTTCGATGAGGGCCACGGTCGCGTTGGTCGCCTCGGCGTCGCTGTCGACGACGACGACGCGGCAGCCGGCCTCGGCGAGGCGCAGCGAGATGGCCTGGCCAATCCCCTTGGCACCGCCGGTGACGATGGCGCTCTGGTTCTTCAGCGAGAGGAGATTGGCGAGCATGGTGGACGGCAGGGTCGGGTTCATGGTGGCTCCGGGGTTCACCAGGGCCTTCGCAAGGGGCACGCCAGGCCCGGCGCGCTCGACCCGCCGCGCCGGGACGCAGCACAGCACCGGACCTGGAGGGCACAGCGCTGGCGGGCGGTCGTCACCGCCGACGCCAGGCAAACAGCGACGACCGTCGGTCACCGCGAGGGTGGCCGAACCGTGGCGAGCGCTTCCACCCGGCCAACGAGCGCTCGCGCTCCCAACAGCAACATCGATGAGCGCGTCGACGAACGCGTCAAACGTCAACGGCGCCGCGGACTCCCGTGGCACGGCCTGTGATGAAGGTGATGAAGGGGAGGCATGACCAAACGCGTGCTGGTCGAATCTGCCGCTCGAGAAAGTCCTGCGGGACGCCACCGCCCGCGCCGATGCCGTGCGCATCACGCTTGGACCCAAGTCCGAGCGCATCGGCGCCGTGGCGACCGCCGAGCTTGAGCGCGCCCGCCGCTTGCGGGAACGGCGGGCAACAGCCCGCCGTCCCCTTGCCGATTTCACCACCGGACACCAACCCGACGCCGTGATCGAGTGTCGGCGAGCTTCATCCTCGGCTGCCAGCAACTTGATCGGGACCGGCGGCCGCTCGGCGCGCCGGCGTGGTCAGCAGCGGAGCTTCTCGATGGCGACGCCAACCTCCCGGAGCAGGCGCTCGGCGGCGGCGGTCATGTCGGCGAGCGGCTCGCGCGCGCTCGTCTTCAGCTGGCCGATGACGCCTTGGAGTTCCTTGAACGCCTCCTGCGCGTTCTTCCAATGCTCCTGCGACTCGGCGCCGGCGAGGTGGGCCTGCACGCGCAGCTCGTCGAGCGTGCGCTGCAGGTCGTCAGTGTCGTCGAACAGTTTCTGTCGGGCGGTGGTCGTGCTCATGACTTCTCCGGTGACTGGGTTGGAGCGGCGCTTCGTGGCGCAAGGTCGAATCGCAAGCGGCGGGCTTTGAGCGCGAGATGTTCTGCTGCTCTTGCGAAAACGGGTAGAGCGGGTTCGCCTGCTCGTGGCCGAGCATCGGCAAGATTTCTCCTTGGTTTCGCCGCCGGCTCGGCGGCCCCCAGCAAGTTGTGTCGTCGCCGGATTGGGCGCGCCTCGGCGGCACGATGCGCTTACGCGTGGCGCGGGGCCGAGATGGCGGCGATCGTCGACAGCGCGTTGGTGACCTCGCGCTGGTTGCCGTGGGCCAGGGCGCGGGCGACGTCATTGACGGTGATGATGCCGACGGCGGCGCCCTCGTCGTCGACGACGGGCAGGCGACGCACGCGCGCGGTGGTCATGCGCTGCTCGGCGGCGGGCAGGGAGTCGTTGTGGTGGCAGCTGACGACGTCGCGGGTCATCACCTCGCCGACCTGGATCTCCTCGATGCGCTTGCCCGACGTGTAGACGGCCATGCACACGTCGCGATCGGTGATCATGCCGACGACGATGCCGGGTCCCATGACGACGGGGAGGGCTCCGCAGTCGTGCTCCCACATCCGGCGGGCGGCGTCGTTCAGCGTGCTCTCGGGTGTGCAGGTGAAGACAGGGCGGGTCATGACTTGTTCGACGATCATCGGACGCTCCGGGCACGGGGATGTCTGCGGCTGAGCAAGCCGGGTGCCGCTGGTTCGACCGCCAGTGCTTGCGGTCGCGCTGTCCGCGGGCGTACCGCGACGAGCCGAAGCGCTCGCGTCAGGGGGCGGAGCCGCACGCCGCTGGCGACCGTCCTTCCTGCGGCGTCGCTGCCCCCGTCGCTCGATCGCGCGGGGTGCTTCATCTCGCGAAAGCGCATTCAGCGAGAGAGTCATCGCCTTTGACGAGCTGCCGTTGCTGCTGTCTCCCGAGCAGCGCGCCGGCTGGATGTCGAGGCCTCATGCGGTCATGGGAGCGGCTCCGCTCGAGGTCGAGCTTGCTCCCGAGGCGGGGTTGCACGGCGGGGAGTGGCGCAGGTCTTGCGAAGGGTGTCGAAGCGGAGACACCCATGACCACAACGAAGACGAAGCCGGCGGGCAAGACGACGACAGCGGAGCAAGGGGCGCTGAACACCCTCCCCGATCGCTGGCGGGGGCGCCTGAAGCATCTGGTGTCGATCGCGCGGCAGGCCCCCAGCAGCCACAACAGCCAACCCTGGCTCGTCCGCATCGATGACAACGTGCTTGAGCTTCGTCCGGACCGTCGCCGCGCCACCTCCGTCGTCGATCCTGACGACCGCGAGCTGACGATGTCGTGCGGCGCCTTTCTCTTTCACCTGCGGATGGCCGCGCGTCACGACGGCCTCTCCTCCCACATCACGACGTTTCCCAACGTTGTCGACGCTGCGTCGCGCGAGCTCGGCCTCGACCGCGCCGACGTCTTCGCCCGAGTCGTCTTCTCCGACGACGCCGAATTCGATGGGCACCAGGAGGGGCTGTTCACGGCGATCTCTGCTCGCCGCACCTGGCGCTTGCCGTTCGCCAGAGAGAGCGCGGACGATGTCGACGTCGCGCGCCTCTGCAGCGCCGCCGCTGTCGAGGGCTGCTCCTTCGTTCCCGTCATCGGCGAGCTCAACCGCAACGCGTTGGCCCGGCTGGCTTCGCAAGCGGATCGCATCCAGTGGGCCGAACCCGCTTTTCGAGCCGAGCTCGCCACCTGGTGTCACGCCGGGCGCAGCGGCGACGGCGACGGCCTCCCCAGCGATGCGCTCGCGAGCGCCGTCCCTTTCGTCCCTTTCGCGCCGTTGGTCGTGCGCACCTTCGATCGAGGGGGAGCCTGCGGCGCCCACGACGCAGAGTTGGTTGCCGCCTCACCGCTCCTGGGTGTGCTCTTCACCGACGGTGACCACGAGGCCGATTGGCTGAGAAGCGGCCAAGCGCTCGATCGCCTGTTGCTGACGGCGACCGTTCACGGGCTGGCGGCGTCGTTCCTCAACCAGATTGTCGAAGTGCCCGGGACGCGACGCCGCCTTCAGCAGCTGCTGTCGACGTCGCGGGTGCCGCAGGCGGTGCTGCGCGTCGGTCGACCAGACCGCGCGTCGCCTCAGCCGGCGCTGCGGCGCCCCGTCGACGAACTCCTGCTCCCCTGAGCATCGCGGATGTCAGAGAGTGATGAAGGAGCGGAGCGCGCGCGCGGGGTGAGGCGGGTGCTGCTCGTGACCCTCGCGCTCAACGCGCTCGTCGCGGCCGCAAAGGTCGGTTACGGCTCGTACGCGGACGCGTTGGCGATTCGGGCCGATGGTTTCCATTCTGCGATG
The DNA here is from genome assembly GCA_046593615.1 of Myxococcota bacterium. Lineage (GTDB taxonomy): Bacteria > Myxococcota > UBA727 > UBA727 > VGSZ01 > VGSZ01. Next base: position 3,444 of record JBKJNL010000768.1, read on the forward strand.
GATGGGCTCGGGAACGTCGCCGCGCTGCTCGCCGCGTCCGCCGCTGCCCGCCCGCCCGACGAACAACACCCCTACGGCCACCGCAAGATCGAGGTCGTCGTGGCTGCGCTCGTCGGTGCCATCTTGCTGGTCACCGCCCGCGACCTCGGCGGAGACGCGATCGCTCGACTCTTCTCCCGGGGCCCGGTCGTGGTGCCGATCATCGATGCCTGGGCGTTCGCCGTGTTGCTGGGGACGCTCAGCATCAACCTCTGCGTCACCATCTGGGAAATGCGCGCCGGCCGACGATGGAAGAGCCCACTGCTCGTCACCGACGCGATGCACACGCGCTCCGACGTCGTCGTCACGCTGGGGGTCATTGTGTCGTCGGGGCTCACGGCCGCCGGGCTGCTCTGGGCCGACGCGCTGGCCGCGGGGCTCGTGGCCGGCGTGGTCGCGTTCACGGGTATCCGTCCGCTGCTGAGGAACGCCGGTGCGCTCGTCGACGGCGCGATCCTGTCGCGCGAGGCCGTGGGCGAAATCGCCAGGCGTGTGGTCGGCGTGGTGTCGACGTCGCACGTGCGCTCCCGTGGCATTCCCGGCGCGGTCGCCGTCGACCTCCGCGTGCAAGTCGAGCCCACCTTGAGCGTGGCCGGTGGTCACCAGATCGCGCACGCCGTCGCTGACGCAGTGTCGCAAGCGTTCCCCGACGCAACCGATGTGGTCGTGCACGTTGAGCCCGCTGATCCCGGCCGTTCCTGACCCGCCCGTCTCTGCCGTGTGCTGCCGTCGGGCATGCGCACGACGGTGGCGAAGCGGTTCATGCGCCCCGCGCCCCGCCGTCGGAAGGCGCGTGCTTGCGTGGTCAGGTCCGCCGCGGCTCCTCGGTGGGTGCCTTGATCAGCAGCACGGGCATGGTCGCGATGTGGGCGATGCGCTCAGCAACGCTGCCCAGGAACAGCCGCCTGAGTCCCTTGCGACCATGGGAGGAGACGACGATCAGGTCAACGTTTCGCTCGCTCGCGAAGCGCGCGACGACCTCTCCGGCTCCCTCTATGGCGTCGAGCGCGGCGGCGGAAACGGTGAGGCCTTTGCGCTCGGCCCGGGCCTTGAGCTTATCGAGCACCCCGACGGCCGCCTTGTGGTTGCCCTCCCAAACCTCGGCCATCGCTTCCAAGTAGCCCTGCGCGGCGAGGCCGGAGTCGCCGAGCACCATGGGTTGACGGACATTGACGTAGACGATCGACAAGCGACCGGCGGCACCAGCCCCGGCAAGGAGGTCGCAGGCATCGTCGACGAGCTGCTCGGCCAGACCCATGTCGTCGTTCAAGCCGACGGCAACCGGGACCAGGACGTGGTTGGGCCTGAAGGTCATCTGGGCTTTCGTGGCTGGCGGTGGGTGACCGCCAGGGTTCTGCATTCGACATGCCGCTCGACCCGGGATGCGGCCCGCTTCGATGACGTCGACGAGCTCGACGCCCGGGTTCGCCGAGCACGCAGACGGGCTCCTCACGTTCATCTCGAAGAGGCGAGCCGGCGGACCGCCGAGCGCTGGCGCCTCGGTGACGCACGCTGTTGTTCATTGCTTCGCTCACGCGCCGCTGGCGCGACGACGGCTTGCTGCTTTTGGTCGGTGGTGAGCGTCTGCTGAACCACCGGCGCTCGAGGTGCCCGCTGACTTCGCAGGCGACATGCCGCGGCACCGGGGGTGGACACGCCGGCGTGGGTCAGCGCGATCGCCAACGCCCGTGCGAGCGAGCCGATCGCCCGCAGCGCGGCAGTCGTGCTCAGGCTCGGTCTCATCGTCACCGCCGCCGACGCGGGCCGGTTCGATATCTGGCGCCAAGCGGGCGCATTGGCTCGAAGCAAGAGCGGAAGCGCTCGGTCGACGGCGCGCCCGCCGCCCGAGCCACCCAAGATCCGTGGCACGGGCACTGCTTCGTCCAGCGATCGCGTCGCTTCGATGACGCTCCTCGTCGAGCGCCTCACGTCGTCACAGAGCCGAGCCACCGTTATCACCGGAGCACACCCGATGACCCTTCGACTCACCTTTCTCGGCGGCGCAGGCACGGTCACCGGCAGCAAGACGCTGGTGGAGACACGCAGCGCCCGTGTCCTCGTCGACTGCGGGCTGTTTCAGGGCTTCAAGCATCTGCGCCTGAAGAACCGCGCGCCCTTCCCCATCCTGCCCTCGGCCATCGATGCGGTGGTGCTGACGCACGCGCATCTCGATCACAGCGGCTACCTGCCGGCGCTCGTGCGCGCCGGCTATGCGGGCAAGGTGTTCTGCAGCGTCGAGACCGCCGGCCTGGTCGCGATCCTCCTGAAGGACGCGGCGCACCTCGAGGAGGAGCAGGCGGCGTGGCTCAAGAAGAAGCACAAGAGCAAGCACGCCGATCCGCAGCCGTTGTTCACCGCCGCCGACGCCGACCACGCCATCGCCCTCCTCCGGCCCATCGCGTCCCTCGCCGACGAAGAGATCTGTCCGGGGCTCGTTGTCCGCCTGACGCCGACCGGTCACATCCTCGGGGCCTCCTCGGTCCAGCTGCGCGAC
>JBKJNL010000950.1:0-8726 GCA_046593615.1 Myxococcota bacterium
GTCGCGGCCTTTGTCGACGACGCCGACGAAGCCCTGCGCCGGGCCCGCAGCCACCGCCACGTCGAGGTCTTGACGCTGCTCGTCGAAGGCAGACGCCTGGCAGAGGGCGGCCTGTCAGATGGCGGCCTGTCAGCGGACAAGCGCGCGACGCTCGAGGTCCAGACGAAGCCGACGTCTGACTTGCGCGGCGACATCCTCAAAGAGACCGCGCGCACCGACACCCTCGACGGCGCTGGCGCGGCGCACAGCCTGCTGTTGCCGCTCGTCAAGCGCATCCACGAGTGGCGCTCGCGCAAGCGCACCATCCTGTTTCCCGTGCACTCCCTCGGCGGCGTCGAGCGGTTGCGCGAGCTGCTGAAGGCCCACCACCTCGAGATTCGCCACCTGAGCGACACGCCCACGGGGCCCCTCGACCTGCTCGACGACGAGGCCGTCGGCCGCTTGCGCGAGCCGTCGGTGCACGCCTGGACCTGGATCGCCCGCCCGACCGACCCCGCCCGCGGCGCCGAGCTGCCGCACCTGGGGCCCGGCGGCGCTGTCGTCGTCGCCGAGGACGAGGTCTTTGGCAAGCGCGCCCGCCGCTCGGCGCCCGCCCGCAAGGGTGGCTTCAAGACGACGCTGTCGGATTTGAAAGAGGGCGACTTCGTCGTCCACGTCGAGCACGGCGTCGCCAACTTCTCGGGGCTGACGCGCCTCAACCTGCGCGGCGTCGAGCAGGACTACCTGCTGCTCATCTACGACGGCGGCGACAAGCTCTACCTGCCTGTCCACCGCATCAACCTCGTGCAGAAGTACGTCGGCCCCGGCGGCCAGCCGCCGCGCGTCGACAAGCTCGGCGGCGCCGGTTGGGAATCCACGCGCCGCAAGGTCAAGGCCGCCGTCGTCGCCATGGCCCAGGACCTGTTGGCCCTCTACGCCAAGCGCGAGCTCATGAAGCGCGTGGCCCACCCCGACCCCGACGAGGCCTATTGGGAGTTCGAGGGCGCGTTCCAGTTCGAGACCACGCCCGATCAGCAAAAAGCCATCGACGACGTGCTCGCCGACATGAAGCGCGAGCGGCCCATGGACCGCCTCATCTGCGGCGACGTCGGCTACGGCAAGACCGAGGTCGGCATGCGCGCGGCCATGCTGACGGTGTGCGGCCGCCGGCAGGTGGCGGTGCTGGCGCCGACGACGGTGCTGGCGCAGCAGCACTTCCAGACCTTTACCGAGCGCTTCAAGAACACCGGCGCCATCGTCGAGGTGGTCTCGCGCTTCAAGAGCAACGCCGAGGTCAAAGACATCATCCAGCGGGCCAAGGACGGCAAGGTCGACATCCTCATCGGCACGCACCGGCTCTTGTCGGCCGACGTCTCGTGGCACGACCTGGGGCTGATTCTCGTCGACGAAGAGCAGCGCTTCGGCGTGAAGAACAAAGAGGCCATCAAGCGCTGGAAGGCCAACGTCGACGTCCTCACGCTGACGGCCACGCCGATCCCCCGCACCCTGCAGATGGGCTTCTTTGGCATCCGCGACATGAGCGTCATCGAGACGCCGCCCGTCGACCGCCGCGCCATCCGCACCAGCATCCTCAAGTTCGACGACGACGTGATCCGCGAGGCCATGATCCGCGAGCTGTCACGCGGTGGTCAGGTGTATTTTGTACACAATCGCGTCAGGTCGATTCAAGCAACAGCCGACTACCTGAAGAAGCTCGTGCCCGAGGCCCGGGTCGGCATCGGTCACGGCCAGCTCAGCGAAGACGAGCTCGAAGACGTGATGCTGCGCTTCATGAAGCACGAGCTGAATGTCCTCGTGTGCACGGCCATCATCGAGACCGGCATCGACGTCTCGACCGCCAACACCATGTTCATCGACCACGCCGAAGACTTCGGCCTGGCCCAGCTGTACCAGCTGCGCGGGCGCATCGGCCGCTCCAAAGAACGCGCATTTGCCTACCTGTTGATCCCCGGCGGCACCGAACATCTCCATCCTGATGCCCGGGCCCGCCTGGAGATCCTGCAGCGCTTCAGCGACCTCGGCGCCGGCTTCCAGGTGGCCCAGCACGACCTCGAGCTGCGCGGCGCCGGCGACCTGCTCGGCAAGAACCAGCACGGACACGTCGCCGCCGTCGGCTACGACCTCTACAGCGACCTGTTGCGCGACGCCGTCGAGCAGCTGCGCGGCCGGAACAACGCCGACCTCGACGTGCCCGACCCCGAGATCACGCTGCCGGTCGCGGCGTTCATTCCCGACAAGTACATCCCCGATATGCACGAGCGCCTGCAGACCTACCAGCGCATGGCGACGGCCCGCGACGGCGCCGAGATCTACGACGTCGTTGGCGGCCTCAACGACCTCTACGGCGACGTGCCTCCCGAGGTCACCACCCTCGCCGACGTCATGGTGCTGAAGCTCAAGCTCAAGGAGATGGCCGCTCGCGGCCTCGAGCTGGTGCTGCCGCCGAAGGGTGCGGAGAAAGCGTCGATCGCCGGTCCGTCGACGTTGACGCCGTCGCAGCAGAAGCAGGCCATCATCAACGCCAAGCGCGCGGGCATGCGCGTGCGCGGCACGCCCGAGCAAGAGCGGCGCCTGAACGTCGTCGACGGCGTGCCCAAGGTGGTCATCACGCTCGGCGACAAGGCGCGCCTCGATCCGGCCCGGCTGCTGGCCTGGGTCAACGCCAACGCCGCGCAGATCAAGCTGACGCCGCAGATGAAGCTCGTCGTCACGCCCACCGACAAAGAGTGGCGCACCCTCGGCGAAGACCCCATCGCCCTGTGCCGCGATGCCTTGCGCCGCGTCGCCGAAGCCGCCCTCGGCAAGAGCAAGGCCCCGGTCGCAGCGACGGTCGGCCGGTGACGGTGGAACCTGTGGAACCCGCGAGCGTCGAGGCCGGCGCCCCGTCGAGCGGGGCTGTGACCGTACCGCTGCGCCGCACGCCGCCGTCGCGGCGTCTGTGGCCGGTGGTCTTGACGCTGCTGCTCGGCGGTGTGCCAGGGCTCGGCCTGCCGCTGCTGTGGTTCACGTCGACAAAAGAGATCTCCGTCGAGGTCGCCGGCCTGATCGCCGCCGCGGCTGTGCTGGCGGCCATCTCGTGGGTGGCCTGGCTGTTCGCCCTGCCGAAGCCCCGGGGCGTAACGGTCGACGACGACGGCCTGGGCTTTTCGTTTGCCCGGCGTGGCTTCGTGCGACTGGCTCTCGAAGACATCGTGGTCTGCCGCCTCGACGGCAGAGACGTCGTCGTCCTCGCCGTCCCAATCGAAGGCACCCCTGACAACAACACCAAGGCCAACGAAAACGCCGACGCCCGCGGCCACGTCGGCTCGTTTGTGCTGCCGGCGCGGTGCTTCGTCGACGCCGCTGCCGACGCCGTCCGCGTCGTCGCCGCCGTGCGGGCCCGCATGGCCGCCCACCCGCAAGGCGCCGGACTGTTGGCCCGGCTCGACGACAACGAGGCCCGCCAAAAGGCCTTTGCCGGACGGCGGCCGATCATCACCTGGGCCGTCGCCGCCGCCTGCGCCGCGCTGTTCGTCGTCGAGGTCGTCAGCGGCGCCCTCGACCCGCGCGACCCGGCGATGCTCTTGACCCTCGGCGCCAACGCACCCGCGCTCGTCAACGACGGACAGGTCTGGCGCCTCGTCACCGCCTGCCTGCTGCACGGCTCTCTGGTGCACCTGGCCATGAACCTCTCGGCGCTGTTGTCGACGGGCGGGCTGCTCGAGCGCTGGCTCGGACGCAGCGGCTTCGCCATCGTCGTCGTCGTCACCGGCGTCGTCGGGCAGCTGGGCTCGGCCATCGCCTTTCGGGCGCCGATGTCGGTGGGCCTGTCCGGCGCGCTCTTCGGCCTGCTCGGCGTGCTCTTGTGGTCGACGCTGCGGTTCCGCACGTCGACCACGGGCGGGCTCAAGGTGCCGCTGTCGTCGTGGATCTTCTTGCTGATCACCAACGCCTTTCTCTCGACCCTGCCCTTCGTCGACGTCGTCGCCCACGGCGCCGGCTTCGCCGCAGGCGTCGCGGTCGGCGCCCTGGTCTCGCCGCGGCCTGCAGGGCGGGGTGCCGTGTTGCGGCCGCGGGCCCGCTTCGCCTTTGCCATCGTCGCCGGCCTCGTCGTCGTCGCCGCCGTCGTCGCGGCCATCGTCGCTGGCGCCGGCTCGGCAGCGCGTTAACGTCCCGCCGTGTTGTTCGTCGTCGTCATCGCCGCCGCCCTCGTCTCGGGACTCGACCCCGCTGACGAAACCCCGCCACCGCTGCCAGTCGAAGCAGCTGTCGACCCGGCTGGCGACGCGGCTGGCGATCCCGCGGGCGACCCGGCTGTCGATCCCGCGGGCGACCCCGCAGGCGGAACCGTGCCCGTGGTTCCCGTCGTGCCCGCGGTCCCGGCCGTCGTCGCGCCCGCGCCGGCGCGCGATCCGGCCAGCTTCGACGACGAAGAATTCGACGAGGGCGGCCGCAGCGTCGCCACCATTCCGGCGCCTGTCAGAGCGCCGGCCTCGGTGCGCAGCGATGCCCGGCCGGTCGCCGCTGCCGACCCGTGGCGCGACGCCGTCGTCGTCGGCGCCGCCGCCGCCGCCTCGGGTTGCCTGGCAGGGTGCACGCCCCTGGGCTGCGTCGGCGTGTGCCCGCCGCTGGTCTGCGCGAGCCCGGTGCTCGCCTGCGGCGGCGCCGTCGCCGGCGGGGTCTCGACGCACACCGCCTTGCACGACGACGACGACCAGCAGCCGTTCATCATCGGCGCCATCGCCGCCGCCGGCATTCTCGTGGGGGGCATGGTCGGGGGCGGTCTCGGCGTCGTCTGGGGTGCGGCGACGAGCACGGACCAGCTCACCAACGCCGGCGTCGGCGCGCTCATCGGCACCTCGACGCTCGGCGTGGTGTTGGCCGGCGTCGGCGTCGCGGTCGCCGAGCTGTGGGTGGTCGATGCCAGGCCAGCCGCGCGACCCGCCGGCGAAGCGGAATAAGAGGGTTTTGACGGTCCAGTGTTCAGTCGGGCAGTGGCGTGATCACCAGATCATCAAAGGTGACTTCGCTCTCCCACCCCGAGAACGCGAAGCGGTTGTTGCGCGGTCCCCACAGGGGCGCAGCGTCGCGATAGGAAACGAGGCGCTCTCCGTCGACAAAGAGCTCGATGGTCTGCCCGTCGGAGCGCTCGACCCGCCAGCGGTAGGCCTTGCCGCTCTCGTGGCGCATGCGCCGGCTCTGTCGATCTTTCTGGTGCTCGTCGAGCCGGGCAATGGCGGTGATGGTGTTGCTCCATCCACCAACAATCACAATATAACCCGACTCATGGCGGATGCCGTCGCCGAACAGCTCGACCTTCATGTCGACGGCCGTCGACGCCGACGTCGCGGTGAACTCGACCCGCACGTTCTTTGACAGCGGCGCCTCGAGCCACAGCGGCAGGTTGTGGTCGCCGAGCGTCGAGAGCTTGCCGTCGACGACGCGCCAGCTGCCGCCCTGCTTGAAGTAGCGGGCGTCGAGGTCGGCGTCGGCGAAGTCGTCGCGCACCGCCTCGGCCGCCGGCGTCGTCGACGGCACCGTCGGCAGGCAGCCCACTGCCGCGAGCAGCAGACCCGACAGGTTGGCGATGGCAGAGGATCGGAGCGCGCGCATGGCCGACGCTACCGCTCGGCAGGCGATGCTCCACGGGGTCCGCCGCGTGGTCGACGTCGCCGACGCCGTCGGCTATGGCCCGGCGCTGTCGACGTGACGGGGCTCCGGGGCATCACGGGCCGAACCGCGGAGCCTCCGTGCCTGAGACCAACGACCCACGCACCATCCGCGCGCTGCTGCAGGCGACGGCGCCCTGGCTCGAAAAGAAGGGCGCCGACAACGGCCGCACCGAGGCCGAGCTGCTGGTGGGCCACGCCCTCGGCATGCGGCGCCTCGACCTCTACCTCGACCTCGAGCGCCCCCTCTCCGACGCCGAAATCACGCGCTGCCGCGAGCTCGTGAAGCGGCGCGGCACCGGCGAGCCCATCGCCTACATCACCGGCAAAAAGGATTTCCACAGCATCTCGCTGCTGGTGACGCCCGACGTGCTCATCCCGCGGCCCGACACCGAAACCCTCGTCGAAGAAGCGCTGAAGCGGCTGCCCGAAGACGTCGAAGGCGTCGTCGTCGACGTGGGCACCGGCTCCGGCTGCGTCATCCTGTCGATCCTGCAGGCCCGCGACGGCTTGCGCGGCGTCGCCGTCGACGTGTCTGAAAAAGCGCTGGCGGTGGCCAAAAAGAACGCCGAAGCCCTCGAGCTCGCCGACCGCCTCGAGCTGCGCCTGGGCGACCTGCTGGCACCGTGTGGCGACGTCAAAGACGCGCTGCTCGTCGTCAGCAACCCGCCCTACGTGATCAAGGGCTCGGCGCTGCTGCACAAAGACGTCGCCCGCTTCGAGCCCGCGCTGGCGCTCTACGGAAGAGGCGACGACGGCCTGGGCCACCACCGCGACATCTTGTTGGCGGCGCCGGCGCTGTTGGCCGACGGCGGCGCGGTGTTGCTCGAGATCGGCGCCGACCAGGGCCCGGCCGCCCGGCAACTGCTGCGGCCGCCGTGGAGCGCCGTCGACGTCGTCCGCGACCTCGACGGCCACGAGCGCGTCGTCGTCTTTTCGCGTTGATCCTGTTTGATTCTGCGGCACCAATCGCGCGCCGCGCCGTGCCCATCCAGCGAGCAGGTCGGGCCTGATTTGCAGCGCCGATCCAGGGTCGGGGAGACTGCCCCGTGCCCACGTCATCGGTCATGGTTCTCGACTACGCCATCGCGCGCACGCGGCGGGTGATGGCGGCGTTGTCGTCGATCGGCGTCGAGGCCCGCGTGACCGACACGCCGCTGATGGCGCGCCAGGCCGACATCCTGGTCGTCCCCGACGGTGACGACGACGATCGCGCCTTGTCGCGCGGCATTTCGTCGGGCGTGATGGAAGCGATCGCCGCCCACGTGGCCCGCGAGCGACCGCTGCTGGCAACCGGTCTGGGCCTGTGCTTCTTGCTCTCGGGGCGCACGCACCCGGCCATGCCGCCCGGCGCCGACATCTTTCGCGCACCGGTGCAGCGCTTCGATCCGCGCATGGCCGATGAGGGCGAGCGGCCGCTGCTGGCCCCCCACGTCGGCGCCAGCTTCGTCGTCGGGCTCGATCGGCAGCCGTCGTTGTCGGCGATGGTGAAGAAGGGCGAAGCCGGCGTTTGGCTGACGTTTCGCCACCGGCTGTGCGCGCCGGCCCGCGTGCCGTTCGCCGACGTCGCCGTCGGCCACCACGGCGTGCCGTTCGCCGCGGCCATCTGGCGAGGACAAACGCTGGCGGTGCAGTTCCTTCCGGAGCAATCGGGCCCGGCGGGCATCGAGATGCTGCGCGCCTTTTTTGCCGGCAAGTCGCCGGCGACGTCGCTGCCGCGGACGGCGTCGTGACCCTGGCCCGGCGCCTGTGCGCCATCCTCGACGTCGACGAGGCCGGTCGGCCAGCGCGCCCGTACACCCGCGGCGGGCTCGACGCGACCTTTGTCGAGTCCATCGCCAGCTTCATGGTGCAAGACGGCATCGACGAGGTCTGGCTGCGCGCCCACCAGGCGTCGTCGTCGTTGCCGTCGGCCCTCTCGTCACCACACGGGTCGCCGAACACGGCGCACGCGGCGTCGTCGTCGTCGCCGGCGGACGTGAAGCTCTTGTTCGAGCCGCTGGCGGCCCTCGAGCGCCGGGTGTTCGCGCCGCTGGTGGCCTGGGCGCCCATCTCCAGCGCCGCCGACGCCCGCCTGCTGTTGAGCTTCGGCGCCGACCGCGTCGTCGTCGACGTCAACCGCGGCCTGCCCGACCCGCTGTCGTTCGTCGAGCGCATCGTCGAGGCCACCGGCTCCGACCGCGTCTGCTGCGCCGTGCACGCCCGCCGCGTGCTCACCGACAAGGGCACGCTGTTCGAGCTGGTCACGCCGTCGGGCGAAGGCGCCGGCGTCAACGCCATCTCGCTCATCGAGCAGCTGACGAGCATTGGCGCTGGCGAGGTGTTGTTGGTGCCCGCCCGCGGCCCCGATCAAGGTCGCGCCCTGCACGACGGCGAGCTCATCGAGCTGGCGTCGTCGACCTTGCCGCTCCCGCTGCTGTCCCACGCCGACGACGTCGAAGCCGCCGACGTGGCCACCGCGCTGTTGATGGGCGCCGACGGCGTCGTCACCCGCCTGTTTTCAGGAGGCCGCCCGACCTTTGAAGACGTCAAGCGCGCCCTCGCCGAATACGGGCTGCCGCTGCGCAGTTGATGGGCTGATTGGCGCTTCTTCGTCTGTCGTCGCCGTCAGCGTCGACGGCCGTCAGCGGCGCCGCGCTCCTCGAGCAGACCGAAGGGATCCTCGCCGCGGACATCGACGGTGAGCCGCCCACCAGCGAACCAATCGGGCGCCGTGGCTTTGACGAACAGCGCGTGGAAGCGAGCCTCGTCGTCGTCAGCCGGGGACAGCCGCACCGAGAGCTCCATGCCATAGAGCCCGGCCGCGTCGGCAATGCGGGTCTGCGGGCATCGGGTCATGCACAGCGTGGGCTCGTAGTCAGGGTGTGCGCGCCAGAGCTGGCGCATCATCTCGGAAATGCTCATGCTGGCTGCCGCGCCGCCGTCGATGGTGGCCCCCTGGCTGCCGACGCCCCAGAGGCTCGTGAGCAGCACGTGGTTCTGAAACGCAGCATCACCGATCTCCAGCAGCTGCCGGCCTGTCGTGAAGCGCCCGCGTTGGAGCCGATCAAAGCCCTGCAGCTGCGCTTCGAGCCGCGC
>JBKJNL010000969.1:0-2828 GCA_046593615.1 Myxococcota bacterium
TGCGCGAGCGGCTGCGCGACCGCCCGGTGTTGTTCGAGAAGCGCATCGATGGGGTGCCGCTCTACACGGTCTACGCCGGCCGATGACCCGCCCGGTTCGTTTGCTCGCGGCTCCCGCCGCCGCGCCCACGTCCATCGGTCGATCATCCGACCCGGGCCCGAGCGGCCGCTCTGGCCGGCCGCCGCAACGCAACGTGAAAGATCTCACCGAACACGCGAGAATGAACCCCGATAACCAAGCTGGTCCTGTTCGCGCCGCCCCTCTGCCGGCGTCTGGTGAGTGAGTCATGAACGGCATCCGCAACGACAACCGCCCCGACACGCGCACCGACACGCGCACCCGCACCGAGACCGGCAACGCCGGCTGCGCCAAGCCGCCGCCCCCGCCGGCTGCGCCGCCGCCGCCCCAGGTGTTGTCGCAGCCCGACCTCGACCAGCGCGCCGCCGCCGCGCGGCAGCTCGGCACCGCCGACGGTTGCCGTGATGTGCCGCCGCCGCCCGCCGCAGCGCCGCTCAACTACGACGCGCTGCTGACCGACGCCCCGCCCGACGGGGCCGCGCCGACCGCAGCCACGACGAAGCCGACGACGGGCGAGCCGCCGATGGCCAGCTGCCCGCGTGGTGCCGCCGAGGCCGGCACTCCGACGCCCGCCGAGATGAAATCGCTGGAGCGCACGCAGCAGGCCGTCGTCGACGCCGGCGTGGCCCTCTTTGCCGCCAGCAACGGCATGACGATCGCGCAGCTCGCCGAGCAGTTCGACACCAACGCCGCCGAGATCGAGCGCATCAACCCCGGCCTCGCCGAGACGCTGCGCGGCAGCCTCGGGCGCCTCACCGCCGACCAGAACGTCAACGTGCCCGTCGGTTCTTCGACGGCGCCGCCGCCGGCCACCACGGCGGATGCGGCGACGACGTCGCAGTTCGGCGCGCGCTACGGCGTGCCGTCACCCTCGGCCGATCAAGTGCGCGCTGGCAGTGCCACCATGGGCCGCGGCATGGGCGGCGCGTCTGTGCGCGACATGCAGACCCGGCTCAACGCCATGGGCGCGAACCTCGCCGTCGACGGCAAATTCGGCCCGGCCACCGAAGCCGCGCTCAAGGCCTTCCAGTCGAGCAACGGCATCCAGCAGACCGGCGTGCTCGGCCGCCAGACGCTCGCGGCGCTCGACAACCCGCAGGCGCGGCGCATCTCCGCCGAGGCCGCGGGCTCGGGCGGCTCCGCCGGCAAGGGCGCCACCACCGGACCGGCGGCCACGACGTCGGCGGGCAACCTCACCGGCTCGGCCTTTGGCAACCAGGTCGCCGCCGCGGCAGAGCGCTCGGCGCGCCAGCTCAACAGCGTCGGCCGCTGCGCCCTCGGCGTGAACAACGCGCTGACGTCGGTCGGCGTCGAAGGCCGCGGCCACGCCTACCAAAAGGCCGAGCAGCTCGAGCGCAACTCTCGCTTCCGCGAGGTCAACGTCTCGGCCAGCGACCTGCGCAGCCTGCCCCCCGGCGCTGTCGTCGTCTGGGGACGCTCGGCAGCCAAGCCCTGGGGTCACGTCTCGGTCGCCCTCGGCGGCGGCCGCGAAGCCAGCGACCACCTGCAGAACCAGATCACGGGTGGCCGCTACGGCACCGACTTCGGCAACGGCCCCGATTCGCAAGGCCGCCAGTTTCGCGTGTTCCTCCCCCGCTGAGGCGACGGCGCCCGACGAGAAACGAGAAACGCCGCTCGTGGAGGCTCCGCGGGCGGCGTCTTCGTTCGCGCGTGAGCTTGCGTGGGCCTGACGTTCAACAGCGTCGAGTCGAGGATCAGGGATCGAGCGGGTCTGACGCCAACGTCGGCGACGCGGCCTCTTTCTGGGGGTCGCTCTTCTGGGGATCTTGCGTGGGGCTCGGCACGTCGACGGCGCCGCGGCGCTGCAGGCGGACCATCACGACCCAGCAGCTCATGGCCCACACCAGACCGAGCATCCAGCCGGCGAGGACGTCGGTGGGGTAGTGCACGCCGAGCATCACGCGGCTGAGACCGACGAGGAACGTCAAGAGCAGCGCCGTCGACAGCAGGTAGAGCTTCAAGCCCCGCTCGGTGACGAGGCGGCCGAGCAGGGCGGCCAGGGTCAGGTAGACGATGGCCGACAGCGTCGAGTGACCGCTCGGAAAGCTTGTGGTCATCACCTCGGACAAGTGGGGCACGAGGGCGGGTCGAGGGCGCGCGAACAGGTGCTTCATGCCCAGGCTCACGAGGCTGCCACCGCCGATGGCCACGACCATGAACACCGCGGCGCGCACCTTTCTGGCCAACAGCAAAAAGCCCACCGCCAACAGTGTGATCAACGTGATGACGACGACGCCGCCGAGGGCAGTCAGGTCGCGCACGGCTTCGGTGACGATGGGCGGGCCAAACAGGTGCGTCGGATCGGCGGGGTTGCGGAAAAAGACGACGACGCGCTCGTCGAAGCTGAGGGTGTCGCCTTCGATGACCTCGTCGGCGACGACGACGAAGGTCCAGGCGGCGCCGACGAGGACGAACAGGGCGGCGAGCAGGCGGAGGTCGGCGGCGCGCAGCAGGCGCAGGAAGCGGGGATACATGCGCGCTGTCGTAGCCAACCGCCGCACCTGGCGCCGGAGCATCGGTGGCCGACCCGCGTCAGTCCCGCGCCAGATGTGCCTGACGCGGACAGGCGTCAGGCACACGAGGCCGAGCGTCGGAACGACGGGGGCGACGACGACGGCGCGCACAACCCGGGGCCCTCTGACCGGCGCGGCGCCGGCGGGAGATCAGGTGGTGCCGGGGCAACACGGGGTTGCAGTGACGACGTCGTGGCGCAAAGCCGAAGCCATGAC
>JBKJNL010000992.1:0-8238 GCA_046593615.1 Myxococcota bacterium
GAAGAGCACGTCACGCGCGGCTACATCGCGGCCCACGAAGGCAAGCTCGACGCCGCCCGCAAGCACTACGCCGACGCCATCGACGCCGACGACACCCTGGCCGTCGCTTTTTTCAACGGCGGCCAGACCGAGCTCGAGCGCTTCAACCGCGACGCCGCCGCCCTCGACGACGCCGGCCGCGCCGCGCGCCTGTCGTCGGCGGCCACGCTGCTCGAGAAGGGCCTGGGCCTCGAGCCGCAGCACGCGCCGTCGTGGCGCACCCTGGCCCGCGTGCGGGAGCGCCAACGGTCCTACGCCGCCGCCGTCGTCGCCTGGCGCAACGCGCTGGGCGCCCTCGCCGCCGCACCCGCCGCCGCCGGAGATGTCGAAGCCACCGCCGGTGTGAACGCCGCAGCGCCGGCTCGTTCGAGCGCCGGCGGCTTCGACGAAGCCCGCAAAGAGCTGGCGCGCCTGGCGCCGTTCGCCGACCTCGAGACGGCGCTGACCACGGCCCGGTCCAGCCTCGCTGCCCCGGCACCTGCGTCGGTCGTGATCGCCGGCGTCGACGGTGCCAGCGACGGTGCCGGCAGCGTCGACGGAGCCAGCGTCGACGGTGCCAGCAGCGTCGACGGTGGCGACGGAGCCAGCGTCGACGGTGGCGACGAAGCCAGCGACGCTGAACGTGGCGCTGCCCGCGACGCTGAACGCGTCGACCCCCGCGCCCTCGCCCTCGACGTGCTTCTCGCCACCTGGGAGCGCGTGCGCCTCGCCGGCGTCGACGAGCCGCCCCGGTTGTTCACCCTCGCCGGGGCCCTCGCCCGCGCCGCTGGACGCCCCGAGCAGGCCCACGCGCTGCTCGAGCAGGCCGTTCAGCGCGACAAGCACGACCTCGAAGCCCACAAGGGCCTGGCCACGCTCTGCCTGGCCCGGGGCGACCTCAAGGCGGCGCTGTCGTCGTCGATGGCCGCCTACCGCGAAGACCCCGTCGACCCTGGCCTCGTCTGCAACGTCGGCGTCTGCCACCTGGCCCTCGGCGACCTCGACAAAGCTGCTGAATTCATCGAGCTGGCGGCGTCGATGGCCGAACGCGACCCCATCGTCAGCCGCGCGGTCGCGGCCCTGAAAGACGCCCGAAAGAAAGCGAAGCCTGGCGCATAGGCAACGTCGTCGTCAGCGCCTGCGCCGGCTGATCCGTCCACGCGCCCCAGAACGAAAACAGCGGGTCCACGGCCCGCTGTTTTCATTCGCTGTCGCATTCGTTTTTTCACCCGCTGTCGGGCGGTCGCTCAGGCGGGCAGGGCGCCGTGCCGAAGGACATGCAGGAAGCTGCTGACGGCGTCTTTGCCGAGCGTGACGGCCTTTTCGCGGTTGCCCATCTGCACGTTCCAGTTCAGCGACAGGCCGACGCCGGTGGCCCAGAAGACGATCGCGTCGCCGTCGGCGTCAGAGGCGATTTCTTTGCGGGTCTTTGCGTCTTCGACGGCGAGCTTGAGCTCGCGGTTCCACATGGCCAGGAACGTCTGCAGGCGGTCGCGCACGGCGCCGGGCCGGCCATCGAATTCGTGGACGGCGCCGGCAAAGAAGCAGCCACCCTGAAAGAGCGTTCCGCCGGCGTAGTCGACGTAGGCGGTCATCAAGCTCTTGAAGCGCTCGAAGCCGTTCTTGTCTTGCGCGGGCTCGATCACAGCCGACCGGAACATGCGCTCGGCCTCTTCGACGATGGCGATCTGCAGGGCCTCTTTGCTGCGGAAGTGCGCAAAGAGCCCGCTCTTCGACATGTGCGTGGCCTCGGCCAACGTGGCCAGGCTCATCGCGTCGAGCCCTTCGACCGAGGCGATTTGCACGGCCCGTTCGAGGATGCGGGACTGGGTCTCTGAGCCGCGAGGACGGTGCTGACCGAGGGTGGACATCAAACGCTCCTTCTGGTGTAGCTCTGGGCGAGCGGACACCTGTCCGGAGACAATGCCACTGTTCGGTCGTGTTGTCCGCGGTGACGGTCAAGAAAATTGCCTGGTTCTGATTGAAGCGCGTTGCCCCGCGGCGGCAGAACAGCCACGGTCGCACAAGAACGCCAGCAACGTCGTGAGACACCGATCCGAACAGGTGACCGGTTGTGGATCGGGGCGAGACGCCCCGGGTGGGCGCGAACGCCAGTGAGCAGAGCGCTGAGACGGTTTCAGACTGTGGTCGGGGCTCCAGGAGCCGGCGCCCCGCGAGCTGGGAGTCACCGGCCGTGAGGGACGGCCACGCGCGGGTCGCCGACCTCGGGGTCGACGGCGGCGACAAAGGCGTAGGCGTCGGTGCGGGCGCCCACGAGGTAGACGACGTCGCCGGCGACGAGCGTCGTCGTCGTCAGCGGCGGCGCCTCGATCAACTGGCCGCCGCGGCGGATGGCGACGACGAGGGCGCCGGTCGACGGCAGTGGCTGTCCGAGCAGCGGGCTCGTGGGCTTGATGGCCACGCTTTCGATCTTGAGGTCGGCGAGGTCTTGCAGCTCGCCCTTCTTGTTGCGCGGCAGCGAGATGCGCCGCGCGGTTTCGCCGTGGGCCTCACGCGCCGCGCGCACCAACGACGACAACAGGTTGGCCGGGGTGCCGCGCTGGCGGAGCACGCGGGCCAGGGTCTCGATGCCGCCCTCCAGCTCTTCGCTGATGACGTCGGAGGCGCCGAGGGCGCGCAGCTCCTGGTGCTGCGTCAGCCGGCGGGCGCGCACGATGAGCGGCACCAGCGGCGCCAGGTTGTTGATCGCCGAGATCGCCTGCCGCGTGGCCTCGAGATCGGTGAGCAGCAGGACGACGGCGGCGGCGTCTTTGACGTGGGCGTGCTCGAGGGCTTCTTCGCTGGTGACGTCGCCGAGGTAGACGGGCTCGCCGAGCATCGCCTCGCGCACGGCCTCGGCGTCGAGGTCGAGGACGACGTAGGGCACCTGCAGCTCGCGCAGCGCCCTTGCCAGCAGCCGTCCGCCGACGCCGTAGCCGCCGATGATGACGTGGCCGGTGAGCCGGGCGCCGACGACCTCGTCAGCTTCGTCGACGCCTCTGGCACCCAGCAGGCGCTCGAGGGGCCGCAGCAGGCGCGTGCCGGCGTGCACATGGGGACCGATGCGCATCGCCAGCGGCGTCACGAACATCGTCAGCAGGCCGGCGTTCAAGATGAGCTTGGCTTCTTCGCTGTCCATCAGACCCGCGCTCTCGCCGGCTTTGGCGAGGACGAACCCGAACTCGCCGAACTGCGCGAGGCCGACGCCGGCCAGCCAGGCCACGCGCGCCGGGAACTTCATGCCGAGGCAGGCGATGGTGGCGATCAAGCCCTTGCCGAGGAACATCGCCAGGAACAAGCCGGCGACGACGACGGGGTGGCTGGCGATGACCTCGACGTCGAACAACATGCCGAGCGAAAGAAAGAACATCGTCGTCAACAGGTCGCGCAACGGGATGACGTTGCTCATGGCCCGCTGCCCGTAGCTGCCGTCGGCGAGCAGCACGCCGGCGAGGAATGCGCCCAGCGCCAGCGACAAGCCGACCAGCGCTGTGAGCACGGCGACGCCGGCGCACATCGCCAGCACCGCGATCAAGAAGACCTCGCGCGATCTGGCGGCGTCGACGCGCTTCAAGATCTGGGGGACGACGAAGCGGCCGGCGGCGAGGGCGACGACGACGAACGCGGCTGCTTTGCCGAGGGCGAGGGCGAGGTCGGCGGCGATGCCCACCATGTCGAGCGCGCCGCCCCCGTCCGGAGAATGCGTGGCCTGCGCCGCCTGCACCTGCGCCAGCACGGGCACGATCAGCATCATCGGCACGATGCACAGGTCCTGGAAGATCAAGGCACCGATGGTGAAGCGGCCGTGGGGCGCGTCGGTCTCGCCGCGCTCGCTCAAGCCCCGCAAGACGATGGCCGTCGACGACAGCGCGATCAGGAAGCCGAAAAAGATGCCGCGCACGACGGTGTCGCCGACAAAGACGCAGACGACGACGGAGACCAGGGTGGTGAGGCCCACCTGCAACGACCCGCCAATGGCGACGAGGCGGGCGATGCGCTTGAGGCGCTCGAGCGAGAACTCCAGGCCGATGGTGAACAGCAGCAGGATCACGCCGATCTCGGCGAGCAGCTCGACGCTGTGCAGGTCTTCCACGAGGGCCAGCGCCGACGGTCCGATGACCGCGCCGGCGAGCATGAAGCCGGCGACCGCGGGCAGGCGCATGAAGCCGACGATGAGCGCGGCGATGACGGCGACACCGAGGATCAGGACCAGCTGCGGGAGGGCTTCTGCGGGAGTCATGCGCGGCGCAGGATAGGGGGCCTGGGCGAACGATCCCGCAACTCTTTCGACGGCGCTGCCGGGTTGATGCGTCCCAGCAGGTGGCAGCGTGAGGCCGCGATCCGGCGAGGCGCTGTGTGCCCCAGGGGCGCTCCGGGTTGTCCGATGACGTCGACAACGCCATCACCTCTCATGGACATCGGACTGGACCCCATCGACGAGCTCCGCCTGTTGCTGCGCCCCGCCGGCGGTGGCCTCTACCTCGTCTCCACCGGCGCCGCCGAGCAAAAGGCCCTGCAGCGTCGCGTCTACGACGTCGCCACCGACGCCGAGGTCCACGACGCGTTCGTGAAAAATCTGGCTCGCGTGAAAGACGCCCGCGTCGTCGTCATGGGCATTCCCTCCGACACCGGGGCCGGCTTTCGCCGCGGGGCCAACCTCGGTCCGCAGGCGCTGCGCGAGTCGCTGCTCGCGGCGGTGCCCGACCTCAAGCAACAACAGGAGCGCGACGGCATCGTCGACATCGGCGACGTCTTTGTCGTGCCGCAGCTGTTGTCCGACGACATGCTCTCCGCGCACCAGCTCGAGCGCGCGCGGCTCGCCGTCTACCCCGACGTCGACGACGCGGTGCGAACGCGTCTGCCGGTCGCGCCGCTGAGCATGGCCGAGCGGGCCTGGTCGCTCTTGCTGGGTCTGAACCCGAACCTCGTGCCCGTGACCCTCGGCGGCGACCATTCAACGGCGTGGCCGGCGGTCAAGGCGCTGCACGACGCTGGCACCCGCTTCTGCATCCTGCAGTTCGACGCCCACACCGACCTGCTGTCAGAGCGGCTGGGCATCAAGATGTGCTTCGCGACGTGGTCGTTCCACGCCAACGATCTCATCGGCCGTCAGCAGCGCCTCGTGCAGGTCGGCATCCGGGCCACGCGGTTCCCGCGGGCCCACTGGGAGGGCGGCCTCGGCGTCGTGCAGCTGTGGGCCGACGACGTCATGCGTGATCCGCAGAAAGGCATCGACGCCGTCGTCGACGCCGTCAAAGCGACCGGGCTGCCCTGCTTCTTGAGCAACGACATCGACGGCACCGACAGCGCGTACGCCTCAGCCTGCGGCACGCCCGAGGCGGGGGGGCTCTCGGTCGAGCTCGTTGACGAGATCATCCGGCGCGTGGGCCACGAGGTCGGCTTCGTCGGCGGCGACCTGATGGAGGTCGCACCGCTGCTTGAAGAGAGCAGCGAGCCGGCGACGCAGACGTTGACGACGGCGACGCGCTACCTGCGGTCGACGTTGGCGGCGCTGGCCCATCGACCGCGCCCCTCGCCGGGTCTCGGGTCGGTGGCTAGAGTGAGCGCATGAGGCCCATCCGTCTCGGCAGCATCGCCATCCCGCCCATCACCGCGATCATCATGCTGGTGCTGGTGGTCTGCTTCATCACCGCCGGCATCGTCACCAAGTTCGTGCCGACCGCGACCTTTGTGGTCGACCTGATGCCGGTGATCGCCGGCGAGGTCATGGCCGGCCAGGTCTGGCGGCTCGTCAGCTATGGGCTCGTGCACAGCCTCACCGATCCGTTCCACCTGATCTTCAACTGCCTGTTCATCTACCTGTTCGGCCGCGAGCTCGAAGAGCGGTGGGGCACGGGCCGCTACCTGCTGTTCGCGTTCCTCACCGTGCTGGTCGGCGGCACCTTTGTCGTCGGCGCCGGCCTGCTCGGCATCGGCAGCGGCGTCGCGCTCGGTGCGTCGGCGTTCGCCGAAGGCTTGATCGTCGCCTGGGGACTGTTGTTCCGTGATCGCCCGATGCGGATGTTCTTCGCCATCCCGGTCAAGGGCATCACGATGGTGTGGATGGCCATCGGCCTCTGGGTGCTCGACGCTGTCTCACAGTCGCCCAACTCCGCCGCCGCCCACCTCGGCGGCATGATCACCGCGGCGGTGCTCGTGCTCGGCGTGTGGCGACCCAACCACGTCAAAGCCTGGTGGGCCTCGCTGCGCCAAAAGGTCGGCGGCAAGAAGCAGCCGGCGCTCTTCATCGTGCCTGGCCCCTCCGCCTCCGGGCCGGGCAAGGGCCCTGACAAGAAGTGGGTCAACTGAGAGCGCGCTGTCTCGACCTCTGACGGCCCTGCTCGACGAGAAAGGGGAGCACCAGACAGGTGTCGACCATGATCCATTCGTTGAATCCGGGCCCGAGCGTGGCCACGATGCCGACGTGAAAGGCGATGGTGATGAGCACCCAGCCGACGCGCCACCAGCGGCCGAGCACCAGGCACCAAAAGGCCGACAGCTCGAGCACGAGGGTCATCCACGCCAGCAGCAGCACCAGCGGCGTCGACGAGCCAATCCAGCGCGCCAGCGGCGGTGACTGCCCCATGTAGTGGTAGCCGGCGATGGTGCCGTCGGCGCCGTCGGGTCCGAGCGGGCCGTACCAATATTGCTGCCGCCCGCCGCCGAGCAGGTACCAGCGCAGGGTCTCGCCGTTGAGCCAATCGACGGCGTCGGCGCGCAGCTTGGCGATGCCCGAGGCGCCATACATCAAGCCGACGACGGCAAAGACGCCGAGCTCGCCGAAGCGCGGCACCGCGGGCCACACCGTCTCGAGCAGCGGCCGCGGATCACCTCGTCGACGACGCCAGAGGGCCAGCAAGAGGCGATCGACCGAGAACGACGTGGTCCCCGGCAGCACCGCCAGCGCGAGCAGCAGCTGGCCGGGCAGCGCCGGCGTGTGGTTGAAGAAGCCGTAGCCGGCGATGACGCCGTACATGATCGTAAAAGCGCCAAAGCAGACCAGCAGCGACAGGCGGGTGGCCAGGCCGACGGCCGCGCACAGGCCGGCGACGAGCAGCGTGGGGCTGAGCGCGTCGACCAGCCAGGCGGGCAGGGGCCAGAGGCCGACGGTGCCGAGCACGACCTCGAGGTGGGGCGCGTCAAGGATCTCGGGCGGATGGCGCGACAGCGCGCTCTTCACGCCCGGCGTGGCGTGCCCGAAGCGGAAATACAGCAGCCACAACAGCGACACCACGCGCAGCAGCGGGACGACGGCGGTGCGCTCGAGGCGAAACAGCGCGGCGATCATGGTGAGCCATCTCTGCGATCAGCCGGCGCTTTGCCGTGGTCGGCGACGTCGTTGTCGTCGTTGCTGTCGTCGTCGCTGGCGCTGTCGTCGTCGCTGTCGCGCGCAGCGCCCTGATCGCCGGGGCCCGGTGTCGAGAGGCCCTGGGGCGGTTCGCGCCGGTCGGCGAGCACAAAGCGGCGGTCGGCGACGAGGTAGCGGCCGAGCAGGCGCGTCTGTTGGCGAGGCGTCACTTCTTCGAGCTCGACGCGCACGGCGGTGACGCCCTGGAAAACCGGGCGCCGCTTCTTCTTGGCAAAGCGCACCATGCCGTCGAAGTAGCGGCCGACGCGGGCCGCGCGCAGCTCGGGCGTGTCGTGGTCGACGTGGCCGAACGAGGTGCTGGCGTCGTCGGAGCCCCAGGCCTTGACGAGGAACGAGCGGCGGAAGTGCCAGTCGTTGAGGCCGGCGGCGTCTTTCGTCGGCAGCGGCGCCGTCGTGCCGTCGCGCTTCTCGAGGATGAAGTGGGTGCGGTAGAGCGCGTTGCCGGTCGCCGAGGCCGCGAACATCGGCGCGCACGTCCACGGCCAATGTTCAAACGGTGCGACGACGGCGACGATGTTGGGCCCGACGAGGACGACAAAGGCGACGGCGCACCACAGGCGTTGCGCCGTCGTCCCGCGCTGCAGCCGCAGCCCCTCGACCGCGATCAAGCGCGCTCGCGGACGCCAGCTTCGACGTCGACCCAGACGGTGCTGACGACGACGATCAGGTCACCAGCCATAGTTCGGCTTGCGATCGAAGTGGTGCTCGGCCTCG
Organism: Myxococcota bacterium; assembly: GCA_046593615.1. GTDB lineage: Bacteria > Myxococcota > UBA727 > UBA727 > VGSZ01 > VGSZ01. The sequence goes on from JBKJNL010000992.1 coordinate 8,102, forward strand.
ATGGTGCGGATGGTGCCGCTCTTCGACCGCATGACGATCGAGTGCGTGTGCGCGCCGCCCTTGAAGTAGCGAACGCCCTTCAGCATGTCGCCAGTGGTGACGCCGGTGGCGGCAAACATGACGTCGCCCTTGGCCAG
>JBKJNL010001020.1:0-5684 GCA_046593615.1 Myxococcota bacterium
GGCCGATGGTGGCCCGCGGATCGCTGAAGTGTTTGCCGGCGCGCAGGCCGACCTTGAGCTTCACGTCGTCGAACAAGGTCGTTTTGAGCTCGGGCTTGATGCCGAGCTTCTCGAGGGCGTCGGTGCCCTGCGTGTAGCCGACGGCGAGCGCTGCGGCGGCGCCGGTGCCGGCCAGGGACCAAAAGGCCTTTGGGTGGTCCTTCTGGAACTGCTTCACGAGGTTCTGCGCGGCGTCGCCGCCGACCTTGCCGAGGTCCTTCATGCGCGTCGTCGACAGGTCGCCCTGGTTCGTCTGGCCGCCGACGCCGCCGACCACGCCGAGGGCGGCTTCGATGGTGTTCTGCACGCCCGGCGCAAACGCGCCCAGCGGCAGGTTCGCGAACAGGTCCGAGACCGCGCGCTGCAATTCCTTTTGCTGCGCTGCCGACGGCGTGTCGCCGGTCTGCAGCGGACGAAGCCCCTGGGCCATCGACCCGGCATCGCGTTGCAAGATGCGCGTGAGCTTCGTCTCAAACGTCGCAAAGGCCTGCTGCGTCGCCGCATCCACCGTCGTCGTCGTCGTTGCCAATGAGCCGACGGTGCCGAGCAGGCGGGCGTAGTCGGGGCCGCGGGCCTGGTTCAGCTGCGCGCTGTCGAGCGAGAGCGAGTGGGCAGCGGTCTGCGGCAGCTGCTGCTGAACCGTGTCGGCGTGGGCCGGCGTCACCGAAGCCCCGATCAAGGTGAGGCCGAGCAGCGCGGCGACGACGCCCTTCTTGAGCTTGGCACCGAGGTCGTCGTCGCTGCCGGCCTGCCGCTCGATCTGCTGCAGGTGCGCGACCGACTGCAGCGCCGGGCTCTTCTTTGACGCCTCTGCGCCGTTGCCGGCGACGTTGCCGATGACCCCACGGAGGTTCGACGCGGACTTTTTCGGAAGCTGCTCGATCATGAAAACCCCGTCGCGCCCGTCGGCGTCAACGCGCTTGCAGGCTGGTGACGACGTCGGCGACGGCTTTTTCGGCTTTGGCGGCGGTGGGCGCGCGGGTGGTGCCGGTGACAATGGCCAGCGCGAGCTTGCCGGTCGTGAGCGGCGCCGGCGCAACGACGACAAAGGCCTGGCGCTGCACGATGGGGTCGCCGTCGGCGTCGTTGAAGCGGCGGTCGATGACGAGCGCGCGGGTGGCGTCGATGCCGGGCAGGGCGCGGGGTCCGTCGACGACGTAGGCCGCGGGCTGCTGCTCGACAAAGGCCTGCTCCTGGGCTTTGACCCAGGCGGCGAGGGATCCGACGAGCACGTCGCGGGCGACGGTGAGGCTGACGGTGCCGCCCGACGAAAACGTCAGCAGGGTGTCGTCGTCGAACCCGGCTGGCAGGTCGAAGCGCAGGTCACGCCAGTGATAGACACGGTCGCTCACGTCGTGGGCATGATGGCCGCGTCGACGTCGACTGTCGAGCCGCCGCAGGAGGCGCCGTGACCGTGTTGGTGGTGGACCTGGCCCGCGTCCTCGACGAGAGCGCCCCCGGACGGCGCGGCGCCGCGACCTTGCAGGCCCGCTTCGACGAGCTGAAGTCGCAACACGACAAGCTCAAGTCCCGCGGCAGCACCGAGCGCGGCAAGCAACAAGCCGACGCCGCCGCGGCCGCCTTTGAGGTTGAGTCCGGGCCGGTGCTCGCTGCCGAGCGGGTCCGCCTGCGCAACGAGGTGCTCGCGCTGTGCCGCCCGCTGATCGCCGCCGTGATGCAGGAAAAAAAGGCCGACGTCGTCGTCGACGCCACCGCGGTGCTGGCGTCGTCGTCGTCGGTGGACGTCACCGACGAAATCATCAAGCGCCTGGGCTGAGCACCCTGATCGGCCCACCGCGTGTCGGTGTGGCTCAGGCCGCGAGTTGCATGAGCGCGGCGACGTCGCTGGCGGAGAAGCGCTCGCCGTCGACGACGACCACGTCGCCCTTGCCCTTGAGCGCGCCCAGCAGGGTGCTGCTCGGCAGCGTCGGCAGCGTCGCCTTTTGGAACCAGGGCAGCGCTGAACCGGGATCGAGGCGGAGCGCGTGGGCCTTGACGCCGGCGCCGGTCTGCGACGAGGGCAACAGGCGCGGCGAGGTCTGATCGAAGAGGGCCTCGGCGGCCTTTTTCGCCTGGTCGTGGGCGCCGGCGCCGAAGACGTCCTGGTGCTCGGCGACGAAGCGTTTGACCTCGCTGGCGGGGACGCCGGCGGCGATGACCTGCTGCACGACCTGTTGGAACGCGTGCGGAGAAGCCTGCTGTGAAGCAGTGCGGGTTTCCAACAGCTTGGCTTTCCAGTCGACGGCCACGGCTTCTTCCTCGCGCGAGGGAGCAGTGATACTCGCATCCCACGCCATCTGGGAAGCACTCCTGATCACGCCCGTCGACGACGCGGCGCGCCATGGGGCCGACAATCTCGCCGAGCGTTCGGCGGCGATGGAACCGAGGTCTGTGCATGCCAGGGTTGTCGATCGATTGGATGCAGCTCGAATCGGCCTTTGAGAGCCACGCCCCCGACCAGCGCGCGCTGCTCGATCGGCGCACGGGCGAGCTCAAGGTCTTTGCGTCGGGCGCCGACCTCGCGTCCAGCGGCATGGGCAGCGGCATGGGCAGCGGGATCGGCAGCGGCATGGGCAGCGGCGGCCCCGACGGAGAGAACGCGGCCGACTGGATCCGCGTCGAGCCCATCCCCTCGCGCGAGCAGTACCGGATGATGGAGCGCTTCATCGCCACCGTCGTCAACGTGCCGCTCAAAGACGCGTTGCAAGACGCCATCGTCGGCAAGGGCGCCTTTCGCCGCTTCAAGGACGCCGTCAGCCGCCACCCCGAGGAGCGCAAGCGCTGGTTCGCCTTTCGCGACGCGCTCTTGCACCGCTACATCCTCGACTGGCTGAAGCAGCACAAGCTTGAGCTCCAGGAGATCCCGGCCTGGAACCTCGAGCCGCCCATGACGCCGGTGCCCGAGCTCTACCCGACCGAGCTCGGCGCCGCCGTCGACGCCGCCCACGGCGCCAGCGCCGAAGGTGCCCCGGTGACGGGCCCCGGCCCCGACCGCGCCGAGGTCGAAGCCCTGCGCACCTACCTGCAGGCCTGGGCCCGCAGCCACGGCGAGGAGTACCGGTACCTGTTCGGGCCAGCCGCGTTCGATCGCCTGGCCTCCGACATGACCCAGGAATTCATCATCTACCGGAAGCGGAGCACCTGACGTGGATTCTTCATCTTCGACGCCGTCCTCACCGCCGTCTTCTCCGCCGTCTTCGCCGACCGCGGGTCAGCCGGTGACCCACTTCGTCGCCGCGGGCAAGCACCGCACCTGCTACGTCGAGGGCGGCAACGACGGCGCTTCCGCGATTGGCCCCTCGGCGGGCGGCGCCAGCGGCAGACCAAAGCCCCGCGCGTTGTTGTTGCACGGCTGGATCGCCAGCCACCAACTGTATCGCAAATGCTGGAGTGGCCTCGGCGAATTCTTGCACTACCGCGCGGCCGACCTCGTCGGCTTCGGCGACTCCGACAAGCCGTCGCCGACCGAGGCGGCCTACACGCCCGCCTGGTACGGCGAGCAGGTCACGGCGCTGGCCGACGCCATGGGCTGGGACAAGTTCATCTTGATCGCCCAGAGCATGGGCGGCCCCGGCGCCGTCGAATTCGCCATCGCCCACCCCGAGCGCGTCGCGAAGCTGATCCTCATCGACTCGGTCGGCATCGCCCAACCCCCGCCGGTGCTCGGCCGCGTGCTGCAGCTGCCCGTCGTCGGCGAAGGGCTGTTCCACCTGCTCGGCGGCACGCGCAAGAGCCTCAGCGACTTCTTGAAGAACGACGTCTACTTCGTGAAGTCGGTGTTCGACGATCAGGTCGTCGACGACATGCTGCGCGTCATCAACAGCCCCGGCGGCAAGGCCGCGGCCTACGCCACCATGATGCGCATGACGGCCGCCGATTCCGTCAAGCGCTTCACCCCGCGCCTCCAGCAGCTGAAGGTGCCGACGCACCTCATCTGGGGTGACCACGATCCGCTCTTCCCCCTCGAGAAGTGCGGCCGCGTCATGCAGTCGATGATCCCCGGCGCCACCCTCGACGTCATCGAAGGCTCGGGGCACGAGCCGCCGGTCGAGGCGCCGGAGCAGTTCGTGGCCACCCTCAAGCGGCTCGTGCAGAGCTGACGCTCAGGCCGCAACCTCAGCGGTTGCAGCCTCAGCGGTTGCGGTGGTCGCGCCAGGTGCGGAGCGCGATGCCGACAAAGGCCGAGTCGCGCACGATGTAGCGGTCGAACATGCGCCGCGGCTCTTGCCCCAGGCGGTAGGCCCACTCGAGGCCGGCGTTGCTCATCCACGGCGGCGCGCGCTTCACGGTGCCGGCGATGAAATCGAGGCTGGCGCCGATGCCGAGGCTCACCGCCGGCGCGAGGGCCGCGCGGTGCTTGTGCATCCACAGCTCTTGCTTGGGCGCGCCGAGGGCGACGAACAGCAGATCGGGCTTCGCTTTGACGACGACGTCGACGGCTTCGGCGTCTTTGTGCGGATCCTTGTTGAACCCGAAGGGCGGACAGTGCGCGCCGGCCACCTTCAGCGTCGGGTTCTCGCTCTGCAGGATGTCGGCGGCGCGGCGGGCGATGCCTTCCACGCCGCCGAAAAAGAAGCACGACAGGCCTTCGTCGGCGGCGCGCTTCACCAGGGGACGCAACAGGTCGCTGCCCGAGACCTTGCCGGGCAGGGGACGTTTCATCGCGTTGGCCAACCAGATGAGCGGCTTGCCGTCGGCGAGCGAAAGGCTGGCGCCGTCGTAGGCGGCCTTGAGGGCGTCGTCGGTCTCGGCCATGACGACGTGGTCGACGTTGGGCGTCAGCACGGTGCCGCCGTGGCCCGCGCGGCACAGGGCGATGATGGCCTCGACGGCGCCGTCGAAGCTGACGGGGTCGACGTGGATGCGGCCAAACGGCACCTGCGTCGCTTTTGCGTTGGTCCCGTGGTTCGTCGCGCCGTTGTCGCTGCTGCCGCCGTTAGTCGCGCCGTTGGTCGCGCCGTTCGCTTTCGTCGTCGTCTTTGTCGTCGTGCTGGGCGTCGCCGTCATCGTGGCCTCTTCGTCGCGGTTGCCGTCAGGGAGCGTCGCGAACGCTTAGCAACCGCCGCAGCTCGTCTTCGAGGTTCTTCATCTTGACCGGCTTCTCGAGGAAGAGATCGGCGCCAGCCTCGAGAGCCAGGGTGTGGTCTTGCATCGAGCCGCGGCCTGAACAGACCGCGATGACCGCCCGCGAGGTCACCGGCTCGTAGCGCAAGAGCTCGACGACGCGCGCGCCGCCCATGGTGGGCAGCCCCAGGTCGCAGACGATGGCGTCGAGGGGTGGGCCGGCTTTGACGGCGTCGGTCTGCACCCAGGCCAGGGTCGCTTCGCCGGAGCTTTTCCAGACGCAACTGAAGCCCGCCCTTTCGAAGTGCCTCTGGATGAGCTTCGCCATGTCTTCGTCGTCTTCGATGATGAGGAGGTTGGGCACGCCGTCTTCTACTGCGGCGATGCCGCCAGGGAAAACGGCGCCGAAAACATGGCGCTGTCGCTGCTGGCTTGCGTCGCCGGCCGGGCCGGCCGGACCGGAAACCCCGCGCCCCTGTGCGTCTCCCACAACGCCAGCAGCGCCCGCGCCGCCGCTGCCGCCCGCGGCTCCGGCGAGCGCTCGGCCTCTTGCAGCAGCGCCAGCGCCGTGCGCGGTGGTG
>JBKJNL010000056.1:0-3751 GCA_046593615.1 Myxococcota bacterium
GCCTCCTTCTTCGTGCAGCGCAAGATCGAGCGCGCCCTGATGGCCCTCGAGCTGACGTTCGCCGAGTGCCACGAGGCCGTCTCTTCTTGTTCGTCGTAGACGACGAGGCCCTGGCACTCGGCGAACGTCAGCTCGAGGGCCATCAGGGCGCGCTCGATCTTGCGCTGCACGAAGAGCGCATCCATCGCCGACAGCGGCGCCTTTGCAGCCTCCTTCTTCGTCGCCATCGTCGCCGTCGTTACCACCGGCCGCAGCGAATGGGGTCAGGGACAGGTCAGGCAGCGGCCGTCGACGCATTCAGTGCCAACGGTGCAAGGCACATCAAAGCCGCACGCGTCTCCGGCTTCGGGCCGGTCTATGCAGTTTCCTTCGAAACAGGCCCGCGTCGAGTTCCCGTTGGGACAGCCCTGGTAGATGCAGTTCTCGGGCGGCGGGCCGGCATCGGCGACGCACCAGCCATGAAGGTTGCACGTCGAGCCGTCGCCGCAGCCGGCGACACCACACCGTCTCGCCGAAGGGGGTCGCGTGGGTGGAGGGTTCACGCACCGACCGTCGACACAAGATCCGAATTCGCACGAATGCCCGAGATCGCAGCTCTGCTCGAGCGCGACGGAGATCCGGCATCGATCTTCCAGGTTGGCGAAGTAGTCGAACCGGCACTGACCCTCGGCGCACGGAAGCTCGGCGCACAATTCGCCCAGCGCGGCGAGGGCCTGGCAGACGTGATCCGCGTTGCAGAAGGTGCCCGTCGAACACCTGACGTCGCAAGCCGCGCCGATCGCCGGCAAAAGTTCACATCGGCCGGAGACGCAGACGGAGTCGCCGACGCAGCCGATTGAGCCGTCGCAGCTCTCACCCGGGCGCGGCGCCGCGACGCACACCAAGGTGCCACCGGTGAGCAGCGCGCCGGTGTCGACCAATCGACACACGTGGTCTGGCAGGCAGGCGTTCGCCTCGCACGGTTCTCCCGCGCGTGAGCGCAGCACACAGACGTGGTCGCGGCAGAGCGAGTCGCGGTCACAAGCGAGCGGATCGCAGAACTCGCCCGCCGTTGCCTGACGACAACGGCCATCGAAGCAACCAAGGGGTGCGGTGCAGGCGTCATCGAGGTCGCACTCCTCGCCGGCGCTGAGGATGCGGTTGCATGTGCGCCGGACGGCCGAGCAACTCTCACCTGGTGGGCAGCTGCGGTCACCGAAGCACCGCGCCGCGGTACAGGTGTTGTTGATACACTGCATTCCTGATGGGCAAAGATAAATGTCTTCGTCGCAATAACCGTATCCAGTACTGCGCGAGACGCACTGTCCATCGACACAGGACAGGTTGACGCCGCCACAGAGGTGGTGCTCAGCGTCGCACGGTCCCCCGAGACTGACGAGGAGAGGCAGCGGCAGACACGTCGGCGGGCAGCTGGTGCTGGTGCAGGAACAGCTTTGAAAACTGCAAGGCTGCGCTGGATTACAGGCCCATGGATTGCGTGGTTCGCCGATACAACGACCGACCCGGTCGGTGCAGTTCGTTAGCGCACTGCCCGGGCCTCCGGTGCACGAGCCGCTGGCACATTCGCTGCCGTTGTCGCACAGGTCGTTGTCGCGACCCAGGCCCAGCACGACGGCGAGGCACAACGCGGCCACGCTCTTTTCGCTTTCGCAACCGACGACAGCAAGCTCCTGCGCGGCGGCGTCGCAGGCCTCGACCCCGGCGACGTTGAACGCGAGGCGGCCCGACTCGGCAGCACGCGCAAGCCGAGCAAGGTGAGAACGGGCTCCCGCTTCGGCGGCGGCAAAAATCAGATCGCTGTCTGGTGCGTTTGGGACGAATCTCGATTCGAGGGCAAGCACGCCGCCGGGGCAGTTGGCCGCCAGGGCCTCCCAGCCGGAGACGAGCTCGGCGGGGAGCTGAGGCCCGCCGACGCGCTCGCAGACGGGGCAAACTTCGCCGCCTTTGCCTTCGCCTTCGCCGCCTTCGCCCTCGCCTTCGCCTTCGCCTTCGCCTTCGCCTTCGCCCTCGCCCTCGCGGACCTCACCTTCGCCCTCGCCTGCGAGAGACGCGGGCTCACGGCCGCGGCACGCGCCGACGACGCTGATGACAGCGAGCAAGAACACCAATCGATGCATGGCCACCCCGCGGGCAGGGTAACCGGCTCAGCCGGCTTTGGGCTCGGGCAGCTCGAGCGAGGCAAAAAAGGCGAACAACGAAGCGTCGCTGTTGTCGGCGTCGCCTTCCTTCAAATCGATGAGGTGCCTCTGCAGGCGCTTCACGTCGCGATCGGTGCTGCGCACAAAGATGCCGAGCTGCACCATCTGGCGAAAGCGCTCGATGTTGGTCTGCGTCTTTGACTTCTCGGCGCCGTCTTTCTGCGTGTCGAGCAGGGCGCGCAGCCGCGGCATCACGGCGCTGACCGCGCCGTTCAGGGCGATCAACAGTCTGCCGTCGACCTGCCGCAGGCCGTCGCCGGTGTATCCAAGCCGCTGGACAACATCGCGCAATTCAACGAGCTTTTCTTGCTCGCCCTTCTGTGATGCACCCTTCAGCAAATCGCCAAAGATCTTCTCGATTTCATCAGCGGCGAGGGTCTGCTTGATGCCGTCCCAATTCTGCTGCACGAACGCCAGGCGCTGCTCAAAGGTCTGGGCGGCCGACATCTCGAGGCGCAGGCGCTGGCCTTCGCCCGTCGGGGCGGCGTCGAGCAGCGGCGCTGCTGCCTGGTGAAAGGCGTCGATCAACGCCGGCTTGATTTGCAATTTGGTCGCCACGGCATAGCGCAATGCTTCGACAGCGGCTTTTTGCAGAGGACGCTCAGATCCTGCTGCTTTGTGATAAGCAGCGACGGCCATGATGGTCTCCGGAAGATTGCGGGCGTAGGTGCGGGTGCTCATGTAGGGCCCGGTCTGCTCCTTGAGCAGGCCGAGCAGCGAGGGCACGAGCTTGCCGAGGTAGTCGGCGACGCGGGCGCGGGCGCCTTCTTTGATGAGGGCTTCGTGGGCGCCCTGGATCTCGGCGAACAAGCGGGCCAGGGCCTCGGGCTCGGGTCCGGCAGTCTCGCCGCCGGCCGCCAGCTCGATCATGGCTTTGACGTCGTCAGACGACACGCCCTGCTGGTGCTCGGGCACGGGAATCACGGCGTGGAAGCGATCGAGCAGCGCTTCGTCGAGTTGGAAGGCAGCGGCGTAGCTCTCGGGGTTCGCGGTGGCGATGAGCGTGCGGTAGGCGAGGGGCAGCCCGAAGCAGGTGCGCTGCTCGAGGATCTCGAGCCACAGGTTCTGGCTCTCCTTGCCGGCGCGGGTGATTTCGTCGACGACGATGGTGGCTTTGTTCCAGATCGAGCGCTCGTGGGCGACGAAGCGCAAGTGACCCTTCTTGAGCCCTTCGGGATCGGGAATGCCGGCGATCGAGATGAGGTCGTCTTTGGTGGCGTCGTAGAAGACGAACGCGTCGTTGCCGAACGCGCGGCTCAGCGAGCGGGCCAGCCGTGTCTTGCCGGTGCCGTGGCGGCCGACGAGCATGAAGCTCTTGTTGAGGGCGACGAGCCCGATGATCACCGGCTCGATGGCGTCGTAACCGAAGTTGATCGAGTCCAGGACGCGGGCGCTCATAGGGCGGCACTCATAACCCCTGGGGGGTGGCCCGCGTCGGATTTCCCCTCTCCGGCTTGCGCGATGACCTCGGTGCGGGCCCGGAGTCTGGCGCGGCGCGCGATGCGCGCCCGGAGTCTGGTGCAGCGCGCGATGCGACTGCCTCAAGCTCGTTG
>JBKJNL010000203.1:0-3448 GCA_046593615.1 Myxococcota bacterium
GCCCGGCGGCCAGGGCGCCCGAGCCGACGGCCGTCGTCACCCGCTCGGAACGACCCTGGTCGGCAAAGGCCGCGAGCACGGCGCGGGTCTGGCGGAAGTTGGCCTCGCCGTTGTTGCCGTTGTCGCCGTCGTTGTCGCCGCAATCGGCGGCGCGCACGCCGCCCGCCCCGGCTGCGGTCGTCGAGGGCTGCACAGTGACCGCCGCCGGGGCGACCTCTGCCGATGAAGCAAGCGCAGCGGCCGCAGGCACCTCAGCCGAGGCCGCCACCGTGGCCTCGGGCGCGACGGCGGGCTGTTGGGCGATCACAAAGGCAGCGAGGAGCGCGAGCATGCGCAATGTTACGCGGCCGCGGGTCGGATATGGTGGCGCCGTGCTCCGCTCCGTCGTCGTCGTCGTTGCCCGTGGTCTGGCTGTCTGTCTGACTGGCTGTCTGACTGTCTGTCTGACTGTCTGTCTGACTGGCGTTGTGGCCGTTGGTCTGGCGGGCTGTCCGCCGGCGCCGGTGCCCCAGCCCGACTCGTGCCGGCTGTTCGTCGCCTGCTACCTGACCCCCGACGACGGCGTCACCGGCTACGCCCGCCTGGCCAACAGCGGCGAGGTGGCCCTCAGCTGCTACGAGGGCTTCGCCGGCGAAAAAGCCGACGTGCTCTTGCCGCCCATGCAGCGCGCCTACGGCGACGGTGGCTCCTGCTGGGTCGGCGGCTACAGCGCGGTGTCGAGCGAGAGCAGCAACGACGCCCTGAACGGCAGCGAGCGCGACGACGACTACGACGGCAAATACGAGGACGCCTGCTCCGAGCACTGTGAGCTCGAGGTGGCCGCCGAGTGTCACCGCCGCGTGCGCTTTTCCGGCGACGAGACGTTTTCGGCCTGCCCCGGCAATGCCGACATCGCGGCCTTTTGCGCGGGTCCCGCCGCCGCCGACACCGAGAGCGCCCGCTGCCCCGAAGAGCCGCCCGCGGAGGGCGAAGGTGAAGGCGAGGGCAACGGCGAGGGCGAGGGCGAGGGCGAGGGCGAAGGCGAAGCATGAAGCGCGTCGGCGTCGCCTTTGTCGTCGTCGCGCTGCTCGTGGCTGCGGCCACCTTTGTGCGCGGCACCAGCGAAGCCACCACCGAGGTGCGGCTGCAAAAGGCCGAGAAGCGCGGCGTCACCAGCCGCGTGCTGGCCCAGGGCAAGGTCAAGGCCAAGACGCAGGTCGACGTCAGCTCCGAGGTCGCTGGCCGCGTCGCCGCGGTCAACGTCGAGATCGGTGACCAGGTGAAGATCGGCGACGTGCTGTTCTCCCTCGACGGCGAGCAGCTGCGAAACGCCGTCGAGCAGATCGGCGCGGCGCTGGCCGCGGCCGACGCGCTGCTGGCCCGCGCCGAGGTCGGCGTGAAAGAGGCCGAGCGCGGCCTGGAGCGCGATCAGAAGCTCGCCGCCCGCAATGTGCTGCCCGAAGACACGCTGCGCCTCGACGAGAGCCGGCTGGCCGGCGCCAACGCCGACCGCGCCCAGGCCCACGCCAACGTCGAGCGCACCCGCGTCGACCTCAACCGCAGCAAAGACGCGCTGCGCCGGGCCAAGGTGCAGGCCCCCCAGAGCGGCACCGTCGTCGCCGTCGGCGTCGAGGTCGGCCGCGTGGTGTCGTCGTCGACGGGGCTCTCGGCCTCACCCGACGCCGCCCTCGGCCTCGGCATCGGCGGATCGTCGGCCCCGGTGGTCATCGCCGACCTCAGCGAGCTGATGGTGCGCCTCGACGTCGACGAGCTCGACGTCGCTCGCGTGCGCGCCGGCCAGCGCGCCATCGTCAAGGCCCAGGGCATCAAGGACATCGAGTTCGACGGCGTCGTCGAACGCGTCGGCCTGATGGGGCGCGACAGCATGGGCGCGGTGCTGTTCGTCGTCGACGTCAAGATCACGGGCACCCGGGCCGCGCGGCCCCTCGGCGAGCGCGCGCCCGCTGAGAAGCTGACTGACAAGCCGACTGACAAGCCGACTGACAAGCCGACTGACAAGAAGCCGCCCGACGCCGCCGGCACCCCACGGGCGCCGTCGGTGGAGGGAACGGTGGAGGGCACGGCGGTGGTGCTGCCCGCGCCGCAAGACCTCTTGCGGCCCGGCATGAGCGCCACCGCCGAGATCGAGGTCGAGCACCTCGACGACGTCGTCACCATCCCCCTGGCCGCGGTGCTCGAGGAACGGACCGAAGAAGACGGCAGCATCACCCCCGACCGCGTTTTCGTCATCGAAGACGGCGTCACTCTGGTGGCCCGACAGGCTTCGGTGAAGCTCGGCCCCTCCGAAGGCGACGCCATCGCCGTGCTCGGTGGCGTCGAGCCCGGCCAGCGGGTGGTCGTGGGCCCGTTCCGCGCGCTGAAGGATCTCGAAGACGGCGACAAGGTCAGCGAAGACGACGACGAAGACGACGAAGCCACCGACGCCGACGGAAACAAGAAGAAGAAGAAGACCAAGAAGAAGAAAACCGATGGCTGAGGTCCCGCCGCCGCCGCTCGCCAAAGGAGCGATCGCGGTCGACACGCCGCTCATCGACACGCTGCTCATCGACACGCCGCTCATCGACATCCGGGGCTTGAGCAAGACCTACCAGATGGGCGGCGAGGTGGTGCGGGCCCTCGACGGCGTCGACATCAGCATTCAGCAGGGTGAGCTGGTGGCCATCATCGGCCAGTCGGGCTCGGGCAAGTCGACGCTGATGAACCTGCTCGGCTGCCTCGATACGCCGACGGCCGGGAGCTACCGGCTGGCCGGCATCCCGGTGCAAGAGCTCGACGACGACGACCTCGCCGAGGTGCGCGGACGCTTGATCGGGTTCGTGTTCCAGAGCTTTCACCTGCTGCCGCGGCAGAGCGCCCTCGAGAACGTCACGCTGCCGCTCATCTACCGGCGGGGCGACGTGGTGCCCCGGAAAGAGCGGCTGCGGCGGGCGGCGCTGGCCCTGACCACCGTCGGGCTCGGCGACCGCCAGCATCACAAGCCCACCGAGCTCTCGGGCGGCCAGCGGCAGCGCGTGGCCATCGCCCGGGCGCTGGTGCACGAGCCGAGCGTCATCCTCGCCGACGAACCGACCGGGAACCTCGACTCGCGCACCACCGAGGAGATCCTCGCCCTGCTCGTCGACCTGCACGAGACCCATGGCCGCACGGTGCTGATCATCACCCACGAGCCCGAGGTCGCTCTGCGCTGCCAGCGGGTCATCCAGCTCAAGGACGGCAAGGTCGTCAAGGACGAGAAGAAGACGCAGGCAAAGGCCCCGCCCGCCGTCTCTCGCTGAACCGCGCTGAACCGACCGCGCTGAACCGACCGCGCTGAACCGGCGCGCTGAACCGGCGCGCTGAACCGGCCCGCTGAACCGGCCGCTGAACCGGCCGCGCCGAACCGGCCTGCTCAACAGGGCCGCGCGAAGTCGGCTACATTGTCGGTGACATGGACACGGCTCCCCGTCGA
>JBKJNL010000208.1:0-3202 GCA_046593615.1 Myxococcota bacterium
GAGACCGCCGACGACGCCATCGCCTGGGCCGTCCGCGACGCCAGCACCTCCGCCGTGCTGGCCATCGCCCTGCATCGCACCGGTGAGCCCGTCGCGCTCGGCGTCGCGGGCCGCCGCGGCCTCGTCGACGTCGTCGCCATCGACGGCGGCGGCAACACCAGCGTGGCTGTGCCCGTCGACCTCGATGCGGTCGGCGGCGCCGTTGGGCCAGGCGGCTGCAACGCCGGCCTCGATGTCGTTGGCCTGGTCGCCCTCGTCGGCTTGCTCGGTTTCCGGAGGCGTCGATGAGAGCGCTGGTCGTCACCGCGGTTCTGTTGTCGTCGTCGTCGGCGCTGCCTTGTTCGATCTTTTTGCAAGACCTCTTCACGGGCACCTACCTGTTCGAAGGTCGGACGATCCCGCGCAACGCCGAGCTTCGCGTCAGGGGCTTCGACACCCGCACCACGCTGCCGCTGACGAGGCCCGACGGCGCCCTGGTCGAGGCGGTGGTCGACAGCGACGACATCACACCGTTCCTCGTGGTCGACGGCCTGCTCGATCCTGGTGAATGGAGCGTGACGATTGCCGATCCCGCGGGAGCGCTTCCTGCGCGCACGGTGACCTTTACCGTCACCGACGACGTCGACAACGACGCGCCCGTGGCGCCGGATGCGACCGCGTCCCGCGCCACGGAGGGCTCGCTCGACGGCGACAGCTGCCAGCCCGCGTGGCCCACCGACGTCGTCCACATCGGCGTCGCCGGCGACGACCCCTTGGCGGTTGCCTCGCGAGACGGCGAGCGGCGCGGGGTGGGCTTCCTGATCGGCGCCGACCTCTCCATCGAGATCCACGAGGACGAGGGCGGCGAGGTCGCCTACGACGTCGTCGTCCGCGACTTCGCTGGCAACGAGAGTGAGCCCACCACGGTCAGCACCTGGGCGGGCTGCGCCGGCGGCTGTGCGTCGTCTTCTGCACTGCCGGCGACGGCCACGCTCCTCTTGCTGCTTCGGCGTCGACGACGCAGCCTCGGCGGATGATTCACCTCTACGGCACGGTCACCTCGCCCTTCGTCCGCCGCGTGCGCGTCGTGGCCCTCGAGAAGGGGCTGCCGCTCACGCTCGTCGACGTCGCCGGCGACGACGGACAGGCCGCGCTCAAGGCGATCTCACCCATCGCCAAGGTGCCCGTGGCCCGCTTCGACGACGGCCGCGTCGTCTACGACTCGCGCGTCATCCTCGACGAGCTGTGCCACGCGACGAACGGCGGCTGGGCGCCGCTGCGGACCCCGGCCGACGACATCCGCGGCCGCGTCGACGACGAAAACGCCGTCAACCTCATCGACGAAGCCCTGCTGTCGCTGGTGCGGCTCTTCTACCTGAAGCGCGACGGCGCCGACCTCGCCGTCGCCTACCTGCAAAAAGAACAGGGCCGCGCTCGCTCGATCATGCAGCACCTGAACGACAACCTTCACGGGCATCACCTGACGGTGAGAGGCCACGAAGACGGCGGCTTCGGCCGGCCCGAGCTGGCGCTGGCGACCTCGGTCGCGTGGATGGCCTTTCGCAACACGTTCGATCTGTCGACGACGCCAAAGCTGCAGGCGGCTTGTGAACACTGGTCGCTGCGGCCGTCGCTGCAGCAGACGAAGCCGCCAGCAGCCTGAACAGGCGCTGAGCAGGGCGGCCTGAGCAGGTCAGCAATCAATCAGCCGACGCCGAGGTCTTTCTTGGTGTAGGTGCGCCCGCGCCATTCGACGGTTCCTTTGACACCAAAGACGATGGCGGCATGCAGGGCGCTGGTGGCTATCACCAGCGCGCCGATGGGAAACAACAGCGCGGCCAGGGGCTCGAAGCGCAAGAGCGAGCGGGCTTTGAGCAGGCCCATCATCGGAAAGAGCGCGGCCACCGCGGCCGGCAGGACGAACCACGGGGCGTGCCCGGTCCACCACAGCGGCAGGCCGGCGATGACGAACAGGGGCGGCGCGGTGCCGGCGACGACGAGCAGGGCCGCGGCTGCGGCCGCCAGCGTCGCCGAGTTCTTGAACTGGGCGAGCACCGACTTCTTGATGCCGAAGTAGAGCTCACCCATCGAGCGGTACGGGCGCTGGCGAACGAGGCCGCCGGCGCGCATGACCGAGCCGCGGCCGCCTTCGTCGCGCATCATCAGGCCGAGGGCAGCGTCGTCGACGACGGACTGGCGGATGCGGGCGTGGGTGCCGCGCAGGCGGTAGGGATCGGCGCGCACCATGTTAAAGGCGCCGATGCCGGTGCCGTGCGGCGACGTCGGGTCCGAAGCCCGCGGGTCGACGAACCGAATTTGGTAGAGCAGCACGAACAGCGGCAGCACCAGCGCTTCAATGAGCGAGCCGGCCTCGAGCCGCGGGAACACCGCGAGGTGATCGAGCTGCTCGCGCTCCATGGCTGCCACCGCGTTCCACAGGGCCCGTGGGCCATGCAGCACGTCGGCGTCGGTGAAGAGCAGCCAGTCGCCGCGCGCGCGCCCCTGGCCGAGCTCAAGCGCGTAGCTCTTGCCGATCCAGCCGGGCGGCAGCTTCTTTTGCTCGAGCACGATCATGGTGGGCCGGCCGGGCACCCCCGCCGCTGACGGCTGGGCCGCGGCAGTCTCGGCGGCGATGCGCTTGACGATGGCCAGGGTGTCGTCGGAGCTGTCGTCGTCGACGACGACGATTTCGAGGTCGACGCCCTCTTGCGCGAGCAGCGATCGCAGGGCCGGCTCGATGCTCGCGGCCTCGTCGCGCGCGGCCATGACCACCGAGACGCGCGGCAGGTTCAAGCCATCGCTCGAGAGAGGCGTTGAGGGCAGGCCGCGAAAGGCGTTGGTGGTCTGCCAGACGCGCGCGAGCACGAGGGCCCAGCCCACGCACAGGGCCAGGGCCAGGGCCATCGACAGCTTCGCGAACAGGTCGATCAATCAGGCCCCGACGGATGAGCGGCCGCGACGAACACCGGGTGACTGCCAGAGCCCACGCACAGCCCGCAGGAAACGCTCAGTTCAAGCTGACGTAGTTGAAGACGAAGCCGGCGGCGCGCTCGACGCATTGTCTGTCCTGCAAATAGACAACGCCCAGCGCAGGGTCGCCGTTGCCGAACGGATCCTCTTCTCCGTAGACGTCGATCTCGCCGTCGACGGCCAGGGTGGTGTTGTCGACGTCGGCTTCGAGCTCGGCGCGGGTCGATCCGATGCCGATGCCGTTCATGAAGGT
>JBKJNL010000321.1:0-4046 GCA_046593615.1 Myxococcota bacterium
TGGGCTTCCCCGCCAACGCCCGCCACCCGCCCATCGAAGAGAGCACCACCGGCTCCCATGCCGGCACATCGTCGATCCCGCGCATCACCCGCATCCACGTCGTCTCCGACACCGGCAGCGGCTCCGAAGCCACCAACGGTGACAACGACGACGGCGGCGAAGCCACACTGCCGCCCAACAGCCCCGAGGCCCGGAAGCTGGGCGCCCTCGCCCGCGCGCACGACAAAGCGGGCAGCGACAAAGCAGGCGGCGACAAAGCGGGCAGCGACAAAGCCGCCAGCGACAAAGCGGGGCTCGAAAAGGCCCGCGTCGACGATGCCCGCCCCCTCGAGCCAGCCCGCATCCGCAAGGTCGCGACCATCGTGCAGAACCTCGACGACGAGACGCAGGCGCCCGAGGGCAGCGACTCGACGCAGGCCGCCGGCTCCGGCAGCGAAGACGTCAAGGCCCACCGCCCGGTGCCGGCCAGCGCCGACAGCGAAGACGGCGGGGCCATCGACGGCGCGCACGACGGCACGCTGGTCGTCGAGGCGCCCGGCGACGCCGCCGTCGTCGTCAACGGCGTCGAGCGCGGCAAGGGCGTGGTGCGGGTCGGCGATCTCGATCGGCTCGCGCGCCACAACGTGCGAATCCATGCGCCAGGATTTCAGCCGTGGTCGGGTTCGGTGACGCTCGAAGGCAAGCCGGCGGCCAAGATTCGCCCGACGCTGAAACCACGCGCGCGTTGACGCCGGCGCTGCCAGTGCTGCACCAACCGTGAGGCGCTCGGTTTTCGATCAGCCCGGAAGCGCCGGACGACGTCGACGCAGCGCGAGGCCCAGCAGGCCCAGCACGGCGGCGAGGCCGGGCAGGGGCAGCGAGCGGCTCTCGCTCGTCGTGGAGCAGGCACACAGCGGCGGTGTGACGCCTTTTGCGCAGACGTAGCGCTGGGCGCTCGAGTAGGCGCAGGCGAAGCCCTCGGCGCAGATGGCGTCGTTGTCGCGGCACGACTCGGCGACGCACAGGCCGCCGGTGACGCCGACGTCTTCGTCGCACGAGTAGCCGGCGGGGCAGCCGTCGGCGAAGTCGCACGGGCGCGAGCACACGCCGAGGTCGCAGATGCCGCCGGAGCACTCGCTGGCGCTGGCGCAGAGCGCGAACGTCCCCGTCGGACCTTCGCCGAGCACGCAGTCGCCGTCGTCGCACGAGCGACCCTGGGCGCAGTCGAAGTTCCCGCGGCTCGGATCGCACTCGCGGTCTTCGCCTTCGCCTTCGACGGGGCCTTCGCCTTCGCCTTCGGCGATGGGGCCGCCGCCGACGGGGTCACACGTCGCCATCAGGCTTCCGCCGCTGACGGTCGCGCAGGCCTGGCCATCTTCCAGGCAGGTGAAGCCACGGTCGCAGCGCTGCTCGCACTGGCCCGTGCACAGCAGCCCGCGGCCGCAGTCGGTGAAGTCGTTGCAGCTGTCGACTTCTGAGCCGTCGCCGGCGGGCAGGCAGACGCCCTGCTCGGGATCGGTGCCGCCGGCCGCGGCGCCAAAGACGAAGAGGCAGTTCTCGCTGTTGAGGCAGCCGGCGCCGGCGCCGCTGCAGAGCGCGAGGCATTGGCCGTTGTTGCCGGCGGTGTCGGTGATGCAGGTCAGGCCACCGATGCAGGCGGTGTTCTCGTCACACGCCTGGCCGCGGCCGGCGGTGCCTGCGGTGAAGCAGCCGCCGATGTCGAAGCGGCAGGTGCCTCCGCTGCAGGTGGCGCCGTTGCAGTCGCTGTTGTTCTGACACGAGAACAAGAACTCGCTGCACGCTTCGCCAGCGCCGCAGCCAGCCCCCGTCGAGGGCGTGCACCCGGCGACGCAGGTGTCGCTGCACACCGAGCAACCGGGGCCGATGTCGACGCCTTCGCACTCGTCGATGCAGCCCGGCGGGCCGCAGGCCTCACCGATGTCGGCGGTGCCGGCGTTGGAGAACACGCAGACGCGGCCCTCGCCGTTGACGTCGGCGCAGATCATGCCGTTGGTGCAGGTGGCGTCGCTGGCGCAGCTCTGTGAGCAAAAGGAGCGGTCGGTGCCGCTGATGCCGACAGTGACGCAGGTGTTGTCGTCGCAGTCGCCGTCGACGCTGCAGGCGGTGCCGATGCCGCCGGGCGTGCCCGGGTACAGCGAGCGGATGGCGTCTTCGTCGTCGAGCAGCGGGGTGTCGCTGTCGTTGAAGCCGCTGGTGGCCGACATGATCGACAGGTTCGAGCAGTCGACGCAGGGGTGGCCGAAGCCGATGGCGTGGCCCATCTCGTGGGTCAGCGTCGAGACGACGGAGTTCTCGTCCCAGTCGAAGCCGACGCCGTTCATGACGATGTCGGCGTCTTCGATGCCGCCGCGCCGGGAGCCGGCCCGACCGCAGCTGTAGGGCGCGAGCGTGACGCCGAGGATCGAGTTGATGCCGCCGCCGACCTGCTGGCTGAACTCATTCGAATTCGTGATCCAGAAGATCGAGTTCTCGCCGTTCTGCACACCGAAGTCGCGAGCCTGGGCCCCGCCAGCGTCGCGGACCGTGAGCGACTGGCCCTGCACATTGTTCCAGTTGGCGACCACCGCGGTCTGGTTCTGCTGCCACTCGGCGAGGCTGACCTCGGGGGGGCGCACGGCGTCGTCAAAGGCGAAGTCGACCTGCAGCTCGTCCCAGCGGGCGGCGGTGCTGGCGCGGCAGTCGGCGCCGCAGCCGTCGCCGTCGGCGCTGCCGCTGGCGTCGATGCCGTTGCACAAAAAGGCGAACGCCGAAGCATCACCGGCCGCGAGCAGCACAGCGGCGAACAGCGCAGGAGCGAGCGTCGAGAGAGGGCGCATCGCTTACTCCTGCGCCGTGGCGGTCGTCGTCGTCGTGGTCTTCGTCGTCGTCGTCGTCGGAGCGGTGGTGCCAGGACGCGCCGGCAGCTTCGGCCGCAAGATCTTCATCGACGGCGGCACGAGGGTCTGGCGACCCTCGAGGATGGCGCGCAGCTGGTCCTTGAAGACCTCGACCGACGTGAAGTGGCGCGGCGTCACCGGCTTCATGCTGCTGCCGCCCTGGTCGTCGCGCACCAGCTGCGCGACGTCGCCGCCGCGCTCGACCGCGTGCTTGCCGTCGACGTCTTCGACGATGTCAAAGATGCCGAAGCCGATGCCGTAGGGGACGACGACGGATTCGCCGACGATGTTGGTGATGCGCTGCCCGAACAGCAGCACCTCGTCACCGACCTTGAATTTGTGGGCGCCGCTGATCCAGCTGCGCCGCGCACCGAGCTCGCCGCCGAGCTGCTCGACGATGACGAGGTCTTTCTGAAAGGCGCCGGCGACGGCGTCTTCGACCTCGAGCACGGTGCGGGTGACGACGCGCCCCTTCTTTTGCTCAAGCACCTGCTGGTCGACGACGACGGCGTGGACGATGACGTCCGAGCGCCAGGTCATCTCTTCGAGCGTCGGCACGACGACGACGGTGGCGTCGGCGGGGCCTGCGGCGCAGGCGACGACACCGACAAGAGCGAGGCGGACGACGAGGAGAGCAGACAGACGCATGAAGAGACCCCCGAGAGAGGTGCGGGGGCTGTAGCAGGCGCCGACACCGTCGTCGACGCGGGCTCGGCGCAGGCTCGGCGGTCGCGTCGTCCAGTCGACGCCCGTCCAACGCGCCGCGCTGTCGTACATGTCGCATCGGACAATGCGAGGATGCGGCACAGCGTTGCTTCTTTGAGCGCACTCTGGCGCCATGTGGTTTGATTTGGACGCGCGTCCAAATGTGATCGCCCTCTCGCAAAAGAGCCCGTTTGCAGCAGCTCGAGACCGACAACCGCAGCGCCGTTCCCGACGCCTCCGCCGTGGCGGCCGCCACCGCGGTCGGCATGTCAACAAAGGCGCGCAAGGGCTCAACGCTGGCCGGCGACGTCTCGCCGAAAGGACGCGAGCAGCAGCGCACGCGTATCCTCGACGCGCTCTACGCAGTCATGTCGTCGACGGGGGCCGGTGGTGCATCGGTCAGCGAGATCGCCGAAGCCGCCGGCATCGCCCGCGGCGCGCTCCACTACTACTTCGAGAACAAAG
>JBKJNL010000337.1:0-2715 GCA_046593615.1 Myxococcota bacterium
AGGCGAGCCCGTCGGCGAAGGCGAAGGCGAAGGCGAAGGCGAAGGCGAAGGCGAAGGCGAAGGCGAAGGCGAAGGCGAAGGCGAGGGCGAGGGCGAGGGCGAAGGCGAAGGCGAGCCGCCCAACCAGGCCCCAACCCTGACGTCGGTGGGCTTCAGCGATTCGTCCACGACGACGCCGACCCAGGTCACCCTGACGGTCGCGGCGGCCGATGCCGACGGCGACGTCCTGGTCGTCACCGTGGTCTCGACCAGCGCCGCAGGGGTCACATTCACGCCCAGCGCCACCGACCCGCTCGTGGGCACCCTGAACATTCCGCAGCTGCCGCGCGGCACGCTCGAGCTCACGGTCACGGTCACCGATCCCGACAACGCGTCGGCGTCGCTGGCGGCCACGCTGACGGTGGAAAACAACGCGCCGACCGCCGACATCAAGGGCGGCAACCTGCTGCCGGGTGAGTCGATCCCGCTGTTCACCGGCATCGCCCTCGACGACCTCGACATCGATGTCTCTTCCGAGGCCCCTGACACCGACACCCTCGACATCGACGTCGTCATCGACGGCCCCACCGTCGTCGGCGTGAGCATCACCGGCACCGGCCTCGACGCGCGCTTCGCCGTCGACCGCGCCACCTACGTGCCGGCCGGAGAGCAGACCTTCGTGGTCACGGTCACGGTCACCGACGACCAGGGCCTGGTCTCGACCGCCCAGGCCGTCGTCGTCGTCGAGGACGAGCGCGGCGTTCACGTCGACGCCACCTCCACCTTTGCCGGCACCTGCGGCAACATCCGTCGCCCGTGCAACACCCTCGCCGACGGCATCGCCAACGTGCGGGCCCTCGTCGCCGACAACGTGGTCATCGTCCCGGCGTTGCTCGTGGCCTCGCAGAGCGCCCAGCAGTACAGCCTCATCGGCCCCATCGAGCTTTCTGACGTCGCCATCCGCGGCGGCTTCGACAGCTCGACGCTGGTTGACGGCGCGTGGCCGCAGACCGCGCCGCGGACGCCGCTGCTGGTCACGGTCGCGGCGCTGGTTCCGTCGCCCAACGACGCCGCGCAGACCCGCTCCACCGGCTTGCGCTACAGCACGACCAACCTCGGGCTGCTCGACCGGCTCGACATCGACGTCGCCCACCCCGGCGCCGCCGATGAGCACGTCGGCGTCGAGGTCGTCGGCGTCAACGTCGACCTCAACGACGTGGCCCTGGTCAACACCGGCGCGGGCATCACCGGCCAGGCCGCGGCGGCGGTGGTCGTCGACCAGGACGCCCTCCTCACCCTCATCAGCAGCGAGCTGACGAGCAACGAGAACGTCGTCGCCGAGACCGCGGCCGCGGTGTTCATCGACACCGCGTCGGTGGTGGCGACGTCGTCGACGTTGCGCGGCGGAGCGGCCACGCTCAGCTCGGTTGGCATCCAGGGCGACGTCGCCCTCGTGACGGTCACCGACTCCGTCGTCGCCGGCGGCGACGCCGACAGCAGCACCGGCGTGTTCATCACCGGCGACCTCGACGCCAACGACAGCGACGTCAGTGGCGCCGTCGTCCGCCTCGCCTCGATCGGCGCCATCGTCAACGGCGACGTGACCGCCACCGGCGGCATCTTTTCTGGCGCCGCCGCCAACGTCAGCATCGGCCTCGGCGTCTCCGGCGACCTGGTGGCCACGGGCGCCGCGATCAACGCGGGCACCGGGTTGTCGATGTCGCTTGGCCTGTCGACCGAGAACGGCACCGTCACCGGAACCGACCTGTCTGTGAACGCGGGCTCCGCGGGCGACCTGTCCGTCGGCGCCGCCTTCAAGAACACCGTGGTCGGGCTCACCGGCGGCACCGTGACCGGCGGCAACGTCGACGGCGACGGCGACTCGATCTCCGCGGGCGTCTCGCTGACGACCGGTTCAGCGCTGACCGCCGCGGGCACCACGATCTCCTCGGGCAACGCCAGCTCGACGACCGCCAACGCCCTCGCCGCCGGCATCGTCGGCGACGAAAACGACGGCGACGGCGGCGTCGACCTCACCGGCGGCTCGGTCACCGGGCGCGCGGCGAGCTCGACTGTGGGGTCGGCGCTGGCGGGCACGGCGGGCGTCAGCGTGATGGGTCCGGTCGCGCTCAACGGCGTCACCGTCATCAGCGGCGACGGCGCGGACTTCAGCGTCGCGCTCTCGCTCGGCAACGACACCGCGTTTCGCACCGGTTCGTTCACCATCGTCGACAGCCAGCTCGTGGCGGGCACTTCGACGACGTTGGCGGCGGCCATCCTGGCGCGCCAGCTCGAAGTCAGCACGCTGACCGGCACCTCGACGCTCACCACCGGATCGGCAGCGACCACCGCTGGCATCCTCGTCACCGACGCCGCCGACGACCTCGTCGTCAGCGACGCCGTCATCGTCGCCGGCGCAGCCACGTTGCAGTCGTCGGGTGTGTTGTTGCCGGTGGCCACCACGGTGACGTTCAGCCGCGGCACCATCACCGGCGGCAGCGGCGGCACCGACACCGTCGGCCTGCGCATCGGTGCAGCAACGACGCTGACCCTCCAAGACGTCGTCGTCACCGGCGGCAACGCAACGGCGGCGGGGCTGTCGAGCGGGCTGCGGATCCAGGCCTTGTCCAACGGCGTCGTCATCGACGGCGCGACCCTGCGGGCCGGCGGCGCCGACCGCAGCGTCGGGCTCGAGACCGGGTCGATCGTCGGCCTGAACGTCGACGGCGCCCTCAT
>JBKJNL010000350.1:0-3127 GCA_046593615.1 Myxococcota bacterium
ACCACAGCGAGGCGTTCTCTTTTCAGATCGCCACCGACGACCAGGCCGAGACCGATCGCCTGTGGAACGCCATCGTCGGCAACGGTGGCGAAGAGAGTCAATGCGGCTGGTGCAGAGACAAATGGGGCCTGTCTTGGCAGATCACGCCTCGCGTCCTCACCGAGGCGACGACCCGGGGCGGTGAGGTCGCGCAGCGTGCGTTCCAGGCGATGATGAAGATGGGCAAGATCGACGTCGCCGTCATCGAAGCCGCCGTGCGTGGCGACCCCGCGTGATCGAGTGACGTTGATGATCAGCCTCCAGCGACGTCAGGCCGGCGGCTGTTCGTCGGTCAGAACGGCTTGACGACCACCAGGATGACAACTGCAAAAAGAAGCACAACTGGCAGCTCATTCATGATGCGGTAGAACTTGTGTGAGCGCGTGTTGGCCCCGGCGGCAAAGGTCTTGACCGTGACCCCGAGCCAGCCGTGGTAGCCGCACAGCAACAGCACCAATGCGATCTTCACGTGCAGCCAATGGTGGAAGCGAAAGCCCTCCCAGAAGCCGCCCTTGACGACGAGGACGGCGCCGAGGATCACCGACAGCAGCATGAAGGGGGTCATGAAGCGGTAGAGCTTGCGCTCCATCAGGGCCAGGCGCTCTTTCGTCGCAGCGTCGTCGACGCTGGCGTGGTTCACGAACAGGCGCGGCAGATAAAAGATGCCGGCGAACCAGCACACGACCGCAATAATGTGAAAGGCCTTGATCCAGAGCATGGCTTTGCCTGCGTCGTCGTCGTCGTCGTGGTCGTCGTCGTCGTCGTCGTGGTCGTCGTCAGCGCGTGCTCAACGGGGCGCGTTGCGCGGGGCCGAGAGCTCTTCGCGGCTCCAGTCGATGACCTGCTTGACCATCTTGTCGATGCCCTTGGCGACGTCGTCGATGGCGGCGTCGAACATGTACGCCGGCGTGGTCACGACTTTGCGGTCGATGTCGATGACGATGTCTTGCACGGCGGTGTCGATGTGGGTGTGGCCCATCGAGACCAGGGCTTTGGCGGTGTCTTTGTCGCTGCCGATGGTCATGCGCAGCTTGGTCGAGCTGCCCTTGGCCACGAGGCCGAGCACGACGGGGGCCATGCAGCAGGCGCCGACGGGGATGCGGGCGGCAAAGGCGTCGCGCACGACGCGGTTGACCTCTTTGTTGACCGTGGCCTGGGCGCCTTTGCTGGCGAAGTCGCTGAGGTTCTTGGCGGCGCCGAAGCCGCCGGGGAGGATCCAGCCGTCGACGTCGGTGCCCTTGGCCGAGGCCAGGTCGTGGATGTCGCTGCGGGCGATGCGCGCGGCTTCTTTGAGCACCGAGCGCTCGGCGCCGGTGGCGGCCTTGCTCTTGTGATCGACCTCTTTCAGCGTGATGTCGGGAGCAAAGATCTTGGCCGTCACCCCGTGCTGGGCGAGCGAGAGCAGCACCAGCACGCTCTCCTGGATCTCGGCGCCGTCGAGGTAGCCGGCACCGGAAAGAATCACGCCGATCGTCGTCTTGGCCATGGGGCCGCGGTTAGCACACCCGATCCGACGTGGGCGGGGGGTGCGCCCGTCGCGCCGCAGGCGACGCCGCCGTGATCCTCGTTGTGCGCCAAGCGCGCGCCCTCGGCGATACTCACCCCATGGATCTCGTCGATCGCGAGCACTTCCTCGAAAACGTCGCCACCGGCCGCACCGCCCTGCGCGACGTCGGCGGCCTCGGCGCCGGCGATGTCGACGCCATTGCCCGCGTCGGCGCCGCGGCCCTGCAGGGGGGGCGCTTCGCCCAGGCCGAGCAGGTGTTCGTGGCCCTCGCGGCCCTCGAGCCCGACGTGCCCGCCCACTGGCTGCACGTGGCGGTGGCCCGGCAGGGGCGTGGCGACGTCGACGGCGCCGTGGTCGCCTGCGCTTCGCTGTTGCACAAGACCGCATCTCGATCCGGTGACGACGACGAGGCCCAGGTCGACCGGGCCCGGGCGTTCTTGCTGCGGGCGGAATTGTGCGGTCGCAGCAATGCCGACCAGGCCCGCGCCGACCTCGCCGCCGCCCGCGCCTTGACGTCGCCCGCCGCCCGCGCCGTCGTCGACGCCGCGCTGGGCACGAGCAGCGCCGCGGCCCCCAAGAGCGGGGTGCGCTGATGGTCGTCCATCGTTTGCAAGGGCAGTCGCCGGCGTTCAAGGCACCGACGCCGGTCAAGGGTGAGGCCGCGCCGCAGGTGAAGACCGAGGCGGGCGTGAAGCCCGCCGAGATCGCCGCGGCGCAAAAGATCACGAGCCCGGTCTCCGTCGAGGTCCTCGACGCCTTTTTAAAGGCGCGCGCAGCAGGCGGGAAGCCCGCCGAGCGCGGGCTGTTGCCGGGCCTGCAGCGGCTGTTCGGGGCCAGGCCGACGACGTCGCCGCCGTCCGCCGAGGCCCAGGCGCTGCAGAAGCAACTGGGTGCCGCCGTCACCAGCCTCGGCGCCATCTACGCCGACGGCCTCGTCACCGAGGGCGAGCTCTCGCAGTTGCAGGCGGCCCGCGGACAGCTGCGCGCGGTGCTCGGCCTCGCCGACCCGGCGGTGCTCAACATGCTGCCCAAGGACGTGCGCGAGAAGCTGCAGGATCAGCTGTTCGAGCCGCTGCAGGTGCTCGACCAGGCCGCCTCGCGCCGCGCCGATCGCGTCTTTGTGCAGGTGCAGCAAAGAGACGAAGGCGCCCTGCGCGAGAAGCTCAGCGAGCAGCCCCTCTACCGCCACGTCGACGTCGCCGGCTTGCAAAATGCGGGCATCCCGCCGTTCTCGCTGCAGCGCTACCAGCCCGGTGACCTCGTGGCCGTGCCGCGCAGCGACGGCAGCGTCGACAAGGGCGTCGTCGTCGCCAAAGAGCGCGACTCCTTGCGCGTCGAGGTGCTCGACAAGAAGAGCGGCGCCCTCGGCATGAAGAACCTGTCGGCCGCCGACGTCGCCCGGGCCAACCCGCTGAAGATCGGCGACCACCTCGAGCTGCCCGGCTTGAAACTGTGGGTCACGGGCACGGGCGCGGGCGGCATCGAAGGCACGGTGCAAGACAGCAGCGGCCAGCTGCGCCACGTCGACAGCGCCCGCATCGCCCAGCTGGCGGTGTCGACGTTCTCGCACGTGCAGCAACC
>JBKJNL010000580.1:0-8083 GCA_046593615.1 Myxococcota bacterium
TCGGCCGTCGACTTCTGCAGCGGGGCGATCGCCTCGTCGACCTCGGCCATGCGGATGCTGACTTCGTTCAGCAGCGCCTCGCGGTCGGCGAACAGCGGGTCTTTGATCAGGTTCGCCTGTCGGTTTCGCAGCTGCTGCACCTGCTCGCGCAGCCGGTCTTCGACGGCGGCGCCGGCGACGGGGGCCAGGTGCAGGGCCCGCGCAACGGCGTCGAGGATGTCGCGCTCAAGCCGCGGCACCAGGGTCTCGGCCAGCTGCGCCCAGGCCTGGTCGAGCTCCTGATCGATGCGGGCGACGTCACCTTCGAGGCCGCGCTGCAGCCGCTGCAGGGCGGCGGCTTCGGTGGTCACGACCTCGAGCTGCCTGTCGAAGCCCTGCAGCATCTGCTGTGTGGAAACCATCAGCGCCCCACCTTTGCCGTCTGCTTCTTCTTCTTCTTTGTCTTCGTCGTCTTGGTCGTCGCCCTTTTCTTGGCCACCGTCTTCTTTGCCGGCTTCCTCGCGCCGCGCACGAGCTCGACCTGATCGAGAAAGCGCTCGGCATGAAGGGCCATCGTCTCGGCATCGGGCACGCGCCGGTCGTCGACGATCAAGAGAAACAGCTCACCGCGCGCGATGCGGGCACCGAGCCGGTCGATTTCGTCGTCGGTGAGGTCTTCTTTGTCGCTGGCTTCGTGGGTCCGGTACTCGAAGCCGACGCGGGCCGCGGCGTCCCAGCCGTCGACGGAGAAAGCCACGCCGTCCTCGTCAAAAGGCACATCGTTCTCGACGCCGTAGCCGCGCCGCCGGAACGCTTCGGTGAGGACGGAAACGCCTTTGGTTTCAGAGAGCATGGCCGCTCGATACCATGAAGCATGCTGCGCCGATCGGGCCTCCTCGCGGTCCTCGTGGTCGCCTTTGTCGTCGTCGCCGCCGTCAACAGCGACTGCCTGGAGCTGGTCATGGCCCGCGCCGCCGGCAGCTCACCGCGCGTCCAGCGGGACACCCGCACCCGGGTGACCGCCGCGCGCCTGCGCCTGAAGGAGAGCCTGCCCGCCCTGTTCGCCGCGCAGGGCGTCACCTGGCCGCCGTCGCAGGTGTTCTTGCGGGCCATCAAGGAGAACGACGACGGCACACCCGGGGTGGTCGAGCTCTGGGCTCGCAATCAGAAATCAGCATCGATGTCGCTGATCAAATCATATCCCATCTGCCGGCTCTCGGGAACATTGGGACCCAAGCGTCGCCAGGGAGATTTTCAGATTCCCGAGGGTTTCTACACGATTACAAAGTTGAATCCGACGTCGTCCTACCATCTCTCGATGCGCGTCGATTACCCCAACGCCTCAGACCGCATCCGCGGCCGCGCGCTGGCAAAGGCGAGCGAGCGGGCCGACGTCGACCTCGGCGGCGACATCATGGTGCACGGCAGCTGCGTGACCATCGGCTGCATCCCGCTGCAAGACGAGCCCATCGAAGAGGTCTTCCTGGCCGCCGACGCGGCGTTCAAAAACGGGCCACTGCCCATCCACATCTTTCCGCGGCGGCTCGACGCCGCCGGCCTCGAGCGCCTGTTGGCGACGACGACGGACCCGACGCTGCAGGCTTTCTGGCGGGAGCTGGCGGTGGGCTACCAGGGCTTTGAGGCGACAAGGGCGGTGCCCCGCGTGACCGTCGCCAAAGACGGGGCGTACGTCGTCGCAGGTGCTCCGGTCGGCCGGTGACGGTGGTAAGCGGCGCCATGGAAAACGTCGGCGCCTGGTTCGCGGAGCATGTGTCCCGCCACTTCACGCTGCCGATGGCCTGGCCCTGGGCCCTGGCCGTCGCCGCCGTCGTCATCGTCGTGCTCGAAGTCTGCTACCGGATCGGCTTCCGCTGGCTCGAGAAGCTCGTCACCCTGACCGACACCAGCCTCGACAACGTGCTGGTGCGGCGCATGCGTCTGCCGGCCCAGGTGTTGGTGTTCCTGCTCGGCACCCACGTGTTCCTCGCGCTGCGGCTCGTCGAGAACGACGTCGTCAGCAAGGGCGTGACCATCACCGAGCTGCTGCTCATCGCCTATCTGGTGATCGAGGCCGCCGAGACCGCGCTCCTGCACTACTGGCTCGGCGAGCGGAAGAAGGTCGTGGTGCCGTCGGTGGTGCGGCACCTGCTGTTGGTCATCGTCTACCTGGTGGCGGTGCTGTCGATCATCGGCACGGTCACCGGCGTCAACGTCGCGCCGTTGTTGGCGACGTCGACGGTCATCACCGTGGTGCTCGGCCTCGCGCTGCAAGACACGCTGGGCAATCTCTTCGCCGGCCTGGCGCTGTCGCTCGACAAGCCGTTCAAAGAGGGCGAGTGGATCCTGGTCGACGGCGTCGAAGGCCGCGTCGAGCACGCCGGCTGGCGCTCGACGGTGCTGCGCACGTTCACCTGGGACACGGTGGTCATCCCCAACTCGGTGCTCGGCAAAGCCCGGGTGCAGAACTTTGATCGCCCACAGAAGATCACCGGCCGCAACGTGGAGGTGCTGGTGGCCCTGCACGCCACCCCCGCCGACGTCGAAGCGGCGCTCGCCGATACGGTGCCGCGCTTGCCGGCGCTCTTGCGCACGCCGGCGCCAAAGGCCTGGTTCGTCCAGATGAACCCGCTCTACCACCGCTACGTCGTGCGCTTCTGGATCGAGGAGTTCGCCATCCACGACGACGTCGAGAGCGACTTCTTGAAGGCGTTCTTCCTGGAGCTCATCGAGCGTCGCATCGCGCTCGTGGGCCGCGGTCCGCCGGGCATCGACGCCGAGGGTCAGGCCACGGTCAACCCGGCCGGGGCTTTGCCGCCCGCCCCAGGCCCGAGCGGCCCGGGCCCTGGAGCGGGGCAGCCGGGACCGGGGATCCCGGGGCCGTCGGCCAGCAAGCCCGCCGGCTGACACCCTGTTGCAAGCGCACACGAAGCCGGCCACACGCGTTGTGCAAACGCACAACGTCGGCGCCACGGGCATGGTGCAGCGCACCATCAGCACCATCAGCGCACCATCAGCGCGCACCGTCCACGCGCCGGCGTGACTTGAGGCTTCGATGACGACCAGCACCCGCAGCATCCTCATCCCGCTCGTGTTGTTCGGCATGTACGCCGCGTTCGGCGCCGCCTGGCTGGGCCTCGTGCCCTTGTTCAAGGAGCTGCAGGCCGCCCTCGACGTCGACGCCCGCGCCGCTGGCCGCTTGATCGGCATCGTCTCGCTGGCCAAGAGCTTCACGCCCATCCTGGCCGGCATCGTCGCCGCCCGCGTGGGGCTGACGGCCACCATGCGCACCGCCGGCCTGTTGATGTGCCTCGCGGTGCTCGTGCCGTGGCTGCCGGGGTTTCCGCTGTGGGTAGCCGGTCGCTTCCTGTTCGGCGTCGGCGGCGCCGTGTGGTTCGCGCTGATGGGCGCCGTCGTCGTCGACGCCGTCGCACCCGGCGCGCGGCCGGCGGTCAACGCCTTGAACGGCGTGGCCGTCAACACCGGCGCCATCGTCGGCTTGAAGTTCGCGCTGCCGCTGGCCGAGAGCTTCGGCTTCCAGACCGCGCTGTCGATCTTTGCGCTGCCCATCGTGCTGTTCAGCGGCCTGCTGGTGGCCGTCGGACCGCTGTCGCAGAGCGCGCCCAAGGTGGTGCCGGTGGGGGCGATCGCGCAGAGCTACCTGGCGGTGCTCAAGGAAAAGACCACCTGGATCGTGGCCATCGCCTTTACCGGTCCGTTGGCGCTCTACCTCGTCGTCAACACCTGGCTGCCCACGCACCTGCAAGAGGCATTCGCCATGGCCCGCGCCGAGGCCTCGTCGTGGCTCGTCTACATGAACCTCTGGGGCATCCCGGCGTCGTTGGCGGTGGGCTTCTTGTTGACGCGCAAGATCGGCGCGCCCCGCCTGCACATGCTCATCGGCGCGCTGTTGTTGCCCATCGGCATCTGGAGCGCCCTGCAAGCTGGCGACGACGACGCGCGCAAGCTGTGGTTCGCCATCGCGGGCATCGGCATGTTCTGGCCGGTGGCGCCGCTCGTGACCGCTCTGCAGCGCATGCCCGACATGACCGCGGCCCGCGTCGGCATGGTGCTCGGCACCATGGGCAGCGTCACCTACGTCGTCAGCTCGTTTGCCCCCGACATCGTCGGCCGGGCCGTGGCGCTCGGACAGCCCGTCGCTGTCACCTTGCTGCCGTGTTGCATCTTTGGCCTCACCCCCGTCGTCGCGCTGCTGTTGCCGGAGCAGCCCGAGCGGGTCTGAGCGGGCCTGAGCGGGTCTGATCGCAGCGTTGCGCGGTGTCGGGTGGGATGGCACACGGCGCCTCTCTCTTTCGTTCGTCGTCGGCGAACAATCTTCTGGGCAGTCCGGCGCGCAGCGCCCCTCCCCGCCAAACGAAGGCAGCGTCATGGCCCACTCCACGTGTCTGCGGCTCCAGATCAACAAAGAGTTCCCCGAGCCGCGGAAGATCCAGCGCGCCGTCGAGATCCTCGACCGGGGGGGCGTCGTCGCCTACCCGACCGACACCACCTACGGCATCGGCTGTTCGATCTTCGACAAAAAGGCCATCGAGCGCATCCAGCTCGTGAAGGGCCTGAAGAGAGACCACCTCTTCAGCTTCGTCTGCCCCGACCTCAGCGACATCGCCCGCTACGCCCTCGTCGAAAACGAGAGCTATCGGATCATGAAGCGCCTGCTGCCCGGCCCCTACACGTTCATCCTGCGGGCCACGCCCGAGGTGCCGCGCATGCTGCAGTCGAAGCGCAAGACCGTCGGCATCCGCGTGCCCAACCACCCCGTCACGCTGGCCCTGGCCCGGGCCTTTGCCAAGCCGATCATCTCGACGTCGGCGACCATCCAGAACAAGACCCTGCACGACGCCGACGACATCAGCCTGCACCTCGGCCACGGCATCGACCTCATCCTCGACGCCGACCACGTCGACGAGCCGCCGTCGTCGGTGGTGGACCTCACGGGCCCCTACCCCGTCGTCGTTCGCGAAGGCGCCGGCGATTTGAGCTGGGTCGCGGTCTGATCCTGCGGCTGGCCTGAAGTGCCACGGCGCGGCGCGCCCAGACCCACCTGGTCGTGACGACGTCGAACGATGGCGGCACGTTCTGACACCGCGGGACGGGTCGCGGGCCCGCTGTGACAGGCTCGGCCATGCGCCTTTGCTTCGGACTCGTCTGTGTGCCCCTGCTCGCGGCCTGCTTCGACGTCGGCTCCGACTTCGGCGACAACCCCGACCACCGCGGCGACAACGGCGACAGGACCGGGTCGAGCGCTCTCGGTGCCCGCGCTCCCGGCTTGCGGCAAGCCGCCACCGCCACCGACAGCAGCGTCAGCGTCGACGAAGACGGCAGCGTCACCTTTGACCTGCAGGGCGACGGGCTGGCCACCACGTTTGCGATCAAGACCTTGCCGCTCCGGGGCACGCTGACGCAGACGTCGACGGGCAGCGCCCAGGTCACCTACGTGCCCGAGCCCGACGTCACCGGCGGCGACAGCTTCACCTTCACGGCCACCGACATCGCCGGCGAGTCGAGCCCGGCCACGGTCACCCTCACCATCCAGCCGGTGAACGATCCGCCGGTGGCCAACGCCCAGGACGTCGCCGTCGTCGAAGACACAGCAAAGACGTTTACGCTCACCGCCAGCGACGTCGACGTCGACGACAGCGCGACCTTTGTCGTCGTCACCGACCCGACGCTCGGCACGATCACGGCCTCGGGCGCGACCGTCACCTACACGCCCGGCGCCAACGTAAACGGCAACGACGCGCTGACCTTTCGCGTCACCGACAGCGGCGGCGCGACGTCGACGGCCACCGTGAACCTCTTGATCGCGGCCGTCGACGATGTGCCCACCGCCCTGCCCCAGAGCGTGGCCACCGACGAAGACGCCAACGTCGGCGTGCGCCTGACCGGCGTCGACGTCGACCTCGACGGCCTGGTGTTTGCGATCGAGCAGGCGCCGCAGAAGGGCACCTTTGCCGGCACACCGCCCGACTTTGTCTATGTGCCCAACGCCAACAACAACGGCAGCGACAGCTTCACGTTCACGGTGTTCGACGGCACCACCACGTCGGCCGCAGCCACGGTGTCGATCGCCATTGCCAGCATCAACGACGCCCCGCTGTCGGCGTCGGCCTCGCTGACGACGCCCGAAGACACGACGCTCGGCATCACCCTCGTGGCCACCGATGTTGACGGCGACGCCCTGACCATCGCCATCACCCAGGGGCCCACCGCCGGCGTGCTCACCGGCACCAGCGCCGCGCGCAGCTACGCGCCGAACGCGAACGAGAACGGTGTCGACTCCTTTGTCTACGTCGTCACCGATCCGAGCGGCGCGACGTCGGACCCGGGCACCATCGACATCCTCGTCGATCCGCGAAACGACGCGCCGGTCGCCGCGGCCCAGACCATCACCACCGACGAGGACGTCGGCGTCGACATCGTCCTCGCGGCCAGCGACGCCGACGGCGACCCGCTGGGCTTTGCCGTCGCCGAGCAGCCGACGCGCGGCACCTTGAGTGGCAGCGCCCCGAACCTGCGCTACACGCCGGCCCGTGACCAGAGCGGCAGCGACAGCTTCACCTTTGTCGCCAATGACGGCTCGGCGTCGTCGACGGCCACCGTGTCGATCACGATGCGTCCGCAGAACGACGCACCCGTGGCCGACAACGCCAGCGTCACCACCGACGAAGACGTGGGCAGAGATGTCACCTTGACGGCCAGCGACGTCGACGGCGATGCCCTGGTGTTTGCCATCGCCGAGGCCCCGCAGCGCGGCACGCTCTCGGGTACGCCGCCGGCCCTGCGCTACACGCCGCAGGCGAATGAAAGCGGCGACGACCGCTTCACGTTCACCGCCCGCGACGGCCGCGGCGCCGTGGCCACCGGCACCATCACCGTGTCGATCCGGGCCGTCGACGACGCCCCGGTCGTGATCGCCACGCCCGTCGTCACCGACGAGGACACGGCGGTGTCGTTCTCGCTGCAGGCCAACGACGTCGACAGCACCGGCCTGGTCTTTGCGCTCGCGCAGCTGCCGAGCCGCGGCACCCTGACCGGAACCGCGCCCGATCTGACCTACAGGCCCGCGCCCGATCAGAACGGCGCCGACAGCTTCACGTTCACGGTGCGCGACGCGACGACGACGGTGACGGCGACGACGGCGGTCACGATCCGCGCGGTCAACGATGCCGCCCGGGCCACAGGTGCTGGGCTCACGACCAACGAAGACACCGCGGTCACCGTGCTCCTCGCCGCCACCGACGTCGACGGCAGTGTCGACAGTGTCGACGGTGACACCCTGGTGTTTGCCATCGCCCGCGGGCCGACCCGCGGACGCCTCACCGGCACCGCGCCGAACCTCAGCTACCTGCCGAACCCCGACGACAACGGCAGCGACAGCTTCAGCTTCACGGCCCGCGACGCCAGCACGGCGGCGGGTGCGGCCTCGACGGCGACGGTCTCGATCACCATCCGCCCTGTGAACGACGCCCCGGTGGCCGATGCGCTGCAGCTGACGCTCGCCGAAGACGAGACCGTCGACGGCGCCGCCACCGCCCGCGACGTCGACGGCGACGTGCTGCGCTTCCGCCTCGAGACCGCGCCCAGCCGCGGGGCCGCCGTCGTCGACGCAGGCGGCGCCTTTTCGTTCGCCGGCTTCGACGACGAAAACGGCGTCGATGCCTTTGTCGTCGTCGTCAGCGATGGCGCAGCCAGCGCGTCGCTGCGCATCGGCGTGGCCATCACGCCGGTGAACGACGCGCCGGTGCTGGCCGCGCCGGCGACCGCGGTCTTTCTGGCGGGTGTGAACGGCACCGTGCTCGTGGCCGGCGACGACGTCGACGGCGACGTCGTCACGCTGACGCTGACCGCGGCCCCCACTGCCGTGGCCCTGCAGGCCAGCGGCGCCGACGGGACCCTGCGCTGGACGCCGTCCTTTGACGACGCCGGCTTCCACAACCTGGTGGTGACCGCCAGCGACGGCCGCGCCAGCGCCAGCGCCACCATCGTCGCCCGCGTCGACGTCGACGACAGCGACGGCGACGGCGTGCCCGACTTCCTCGAGCAGGCCCTGGGCCTCGACGACGGCGAGCCCGACAGCGACCGCGAC
>JBKJNL010000618.1:0-6556 GCA_046593615.1 Myxococcota bacterium
GGGAGACCTCACCCCCCCGACCCCCTCTCCACGGCCGCTCGTGGACTCGCTGTGGAGAGGGGGAGGGGAATAGCCGTCGCCGCGTCTCGCCACGCGCAGCGTGTCCGCTGTTTCGAACCTCCCGACCCGCGAGAACCGCGCGACCTGGCCCGGGGAAACCTCCCGACCCCCGACCCGAGGGAAACCGCCCGACCCGAGGGAAACCCGACCCGAGGGAAACCTCCCGACTCGAGGGAAACACCCGACCGCGACAAACCCCCGACCTGCGAGGTTTGAACGAAGAACCCGCGACGAGGGCGAACCCAGCTCGAGAATTATTCTCCTCCCCCTCTCCACAGCGAGTCCGCGAGCGGCGGTGGAGAGGGGGTCGGGGGGGGGTGAGGTCTCAGCGACGACGCGGCGGCGGCGGACCTTTGCGAAACGGCGGCTTGCGCTCGAACGGCGGGCCGCCGCGCGGGTGCTGCTGCAGCTGGGCGCGGGCCGCGAGGGCGACGCTGTCGTCGACGTCTTCGGGTGCCGGCAGTCGCGATCGTTCGCCGGCTGCGACCATGCGCGCCAGCTGTTGCGGGTTGAACTTTTCAACCAGGGCGGCCGACAGGCTCACGATGGCGGCGTCGTCGACGTCGTCACCTTCTTTGGCGGCTTCGGCTTCGAGGCGGTCGAGGGTGCGCGCGCGATCGCGGGCCGCGATCTGCTCGGGCGTCGGCAGCGCCGTCCAGTGGGCCTTGACGCCGAGGTTCTGCAGCTGGCGCTCGGCCATGAAGCGGTTGCCACCGGTGGCCAGGATGACCGCCGTGCCCTTCTTGCCGGCGCGGCCGGTGCGGCCGTTTCGGTGGGTCAGCGCCGTCGAATTCTCGGCGACGTCGCCGTGGATGATCAGCGAGACCTCGGGCAGGTCGAGGCCGCGGGCCGCGACGTCGGTGCACACCAGCACGCGGGCGCGGCCGTCTCTGACCGACTGCAAGGCGCGGTTGCGCTCGGCCTGCGACAGCTCGCCCGACAAGGCCACGGCCGAGAAGCCGCGCTCGAGCAGGTTCGCGTGCAGGCGCGTGACCGTCTCGCGCATGGCGACGAACACCAGCGCCGTCTGGGCTTCGTGGAAGCGCAGCACGTTGACGACGGCGTGCTCGCGCTCGCGCGGGGCGACCGGGTGCATGACGATCGCGATGTCCTGGTGCGCCGTCGTCGTCGGCGTCGCCTGGATGCGCTGCGCGTCCTTCTGGTAGGTGCGGGCCAGGTTGACGATCGCGGGGGCCAACGTCGCCGAGAACAGCAGCGTGCGCCGCGATTCGTTGCTGCAGGCCTTGAGCAGGTACTCGAGGTCTTCTTGAAAGCCCATGTCGAGCATCTCGTCGGCCTCGTCGAGGATGACGACGTCGACGGTGGTCAGGTCGAGGGCCTTGCGCTCGGTGTGATCGACGAGGCGGCCGGGGGTGCCGACGACGACGTGGACGCCGGCTGCCAGGGTGCGGCGCTCTTTGGCGGCGTCGGTGCCGCCGACGCACGAGGTCACCCGCGCTTTCCAGCCGGCGTAGAGCCAGCTGATCTCGCTCTCGACCTGCTGCGCGAGCTCGCGCGTCGGGGCGATCACCAGCACGCGCGGCGCGCCGCGGCCCTTGGCCGGCCCGAGCGGTCCGTCGCCGTCGACGAGGGTCATGGCTGCGGCCAGGCCGAACGCCACCGTTTTGCCCGAGCCGGTGCGCGAGCTGACCAGCAGGTCGCGCGTGGTCAGCTTCGGGTCGAGCACGGCCTTTTGCACGTCGGTGGGCGCTTCAAAGCCCTTGGCCTTGAGCGCCGTGCGCAGCGCGGCCGGGATCTTGAAGTCGTTGAAGCCGACGACGGGGCCGGCGGGCTTCTCCGGCTTCTTGGGCGGCGCGGCGTCTTCTTCGCCGTTGTCGTCGCCGTTCTCGCCTGCGCGAGCGTCGGCGTCGGCACCGAAGTCGGCACCGCCGTCGACATTGTCGGCGTCGGCGTTGTCAGAGGGGGAGGTTGGTTCAGAGGCCACGTGAGACCACGTCGAGGACGAAGGAAGTGACGTCAGAGGTCTTTGCCTTGCCGCCCATGTCGGGCGTTTTTGGTCCGGTCTTCACGGCGAGCCGGACGGCGTCGTCGATCAAGCGGGCTTCGACAGGAGCGTCGAGGAAATCGAGCATGAGAGAAGCGGTCGAGAACGCCGCCAGCGGGTTGGCGACGCCTTTGCCGGCGATGTCGGGCGCGCTGCCGTGCACGGGCTCGAACAGCCCGATCTTGCCGGGGTGGATGTTGGCCGAGGCCGCGAGCCCGAGGCCGCCCATCAGCGCCGCGCCCAGGTCGGTGAGGATGTCGCCGAACAGGTTGTTGCCGACGACGACGTCGAAGCGCTCGGGGGCCCGGACGAATTCCATGGCCGCGACGTCGACGAAGAGGTGGTCGCCTTCGATGTCGGCGTACTCTTTTTTCAGCAGCTCAAAGGTGCGTTTCCACAGGCCGCCGCCGAAGCGCACGGCGTTGTGCTTGTCGGTCATCGTGACTTTTTTGCGGCCCGTTTTGCGTGCGTATTCAAAGGCATAGCGCAGGATGCGCTCGACGCCCTTGCGGGTGTTGACGCTGATGTCCTGGGCGATTTCGTCGGGCGTGCCCTCTTTGAAGGTGCCGCCGACCGAGACGTACATGTCTTCGGTGTTCTCGCGGAAGCAGACGAAGTCGATCTCTTTTTCGCCTTTGCCCTTGAGGGGCGAGAGGGCGTCGTCGAGGCAACGGATGGGCCGCATGTTGGCGTAGAGGTCGAGCCCCTGGCGCATGCCGAGCAGGATCTCGCGCCCGTGGGCCATGTCGGGGATGCGCGGGTCGCCGAGCGCGCCAAAGGTGACGGCGTCGTAGTTGGCGTTGAGGTCGTCGAGCGCGCCCTTGGGCATGCCGACCTTTTCTTTGAGCCAGCGCTCGGCGCCCCAGTCTTTGTCGACGAGCTCGAGCCCGAGCTGGCGGCGATCGTTCACGAGGCCGAGCAGCTTCTTCTGCTCGTTCAGCACTTCGATGCCGATGCCGTCTCCGGGGACGACCGCAATTCTACGACGACGAGCCAATGCCATGGCCTCGCCTAGCAGCCGCTGCCGACGTCGTCATCTAAGGAATCAAGCGCTTGATGTCGCCCAGCGCCCGGTAGAAGCCGCCCTGCGACGCTTCGCGCAGCTGGTCGACGACGAAGCGGCGGCCCTCGACGCGCAGGTCGCGGGGAAACTGGCAGAACCAGTCCTTGCGGTAGCCGTCGCTGACCGCGCGCACCTTGAGGCTGCCGGCGATGCGCACGACCTCGACGACGACGCCGCTGCCGACCAGGGTGGTGGTCTCGACCTCTTCGTCGACGTCCTCCATCTCCTGGCGCTGGGCGACGCGGGTCTTGACCACGCTGCCCTTCAAGGCCCGGGCGATGGCCGGCTCGGAGATGTCGAGGCGGGCGATGACGCCGTCGGAGGTGGAGAAGAACAGAGCCCCCTGCCCCTTCCCCTGTGACGACGACGACGACGAACGCGGCGCCATCATCATGTTGCAGACGCTGTCGCCGTCGAAGCGGGCCTCCCACAGCTTCTTGCCCAGGCCGTCGAACACCAGCAGCGCGCCGCCGGCGCCGACAAAGATGCGGCGGTCGTTGACGTCGTCGGCGGGCAACACGGCGCAGCCTTCGGCGCCGGTGTGGAAGAAGCCCTGCAGGTTGCTGCGCAGGGCCACGGTCAGGCGCGTGGCGCCGGTCTCTTTGTCGATGGTGTAGAGGCTCGCCGCGCCGCGCTTGCGGTAGCCGGCAGTGATGACGATCTCGTCGCCGTCGAGGACGCCGAAGCGCACGTCGCCGACGTCGGCGTTGTGCCAGAGCAGCGCGCCGTGCCAGGCAATCTTGCGCAGGCCGACCTCGCTGCCGTGATAGAGGCCGCTGCTGTCGGTGCGCAGCACCCAGCCCTCGCCGCCGCCCTTGACGGTCTGCTTCCAGCGCTGGTCGCCCTCGGCGTCGAACACGGCGATGGTGCCCTTCAGATCGGCGACGCCGAGGTTGCCGCCGTGGACCTCGAGCCAGCCGATGTTGGCCTTGCCGACGTCGTACATCGCGCGCGGTGATCGGCCCGTGAGGTCATAGACCTTGCCGTCGGCGCAGCCGGCGTACTTCCAGGCTTCGTCGGCGATCGCCGCGGCCGACCCCTTGGGCAGCTTCATCTGCTTGTGCACGTCGCCGTCGTGGGTGAAGGCAAAGACGTCGCCGGCGTCGTTGGAGGCCCAGACGAGGTCGTCGACCCACAGGCCCACGCATTGGCGGCCGGTCTCGAATTTCCAGACCCACGGCAGCTTCTTGATCTCGGGAACGCCGGCCCGTGACGACGACGACGACGACGACGGAGCCGCCACCGTCACCTTTTTCGCCGTCGTCTTCTTGTTCGCCGTCGCTCGCTTCGCCGGTGTCACCGCCGGCTTCTGTGCGGCCGCCGGCTTCTTGGGCGCCGCGGTCTTTGTCGTCGTCGCCGCGCCCTT
This sequence comes from Myxococcota bacterium, assembly GCA_046593615.1. Classification (GTDB taxonomy): domain Bacteria; phylum Myxococcota; class UBA727; order UBA727; family VGSZ01; genus VGSZ01. Next base: position 4,495 of record JBKJNL010000618.1, read on the forward strand.
GCCGGCAGCCTTCTTGGCCACCTTTTTCGCGAGCTTGCGTGGGGCCTTCTTGGCCGCCTTGAGAGGGGCCTTGTGGGTGGCCGGCTTCGCGCTCTTGCCGGTCGCCGTCGACGGCTTCTTCTGGGTCTTCTTCACGGGTCCTCCGAAAGCGAGCGCAGCCTGCCACCGAAGCGGGCGCGTTCGCGAGCCATCGTTCGCGCCGTGCTGTCGCGCGGTGCTGTTCGGCTCGCCGAAGCCGGCGCGCCGCGGGAAACGGGCTTGCGGCGTCTCAACCGCCGCGCTAGCTCTGTCGACGTCGGTGGTCCCGTGCCCGAGTGGCTAGGGAGCGGTCTGCAAAACCGTCTACGCCAGTTCGATTCTGGCCGGGACCTCCACGACTCATCGAAAGCGGCGCCTGCGAGGGCGCCGTTTTTCGTCGCCGTTTTTCGTCGCCGCTTGGGCCGGCGCGGATGGGTTCCGCGGCGACGACGACACCGCGGTTTTTTGGTCCCGACTGTTTCCGCCGGTCGGCTCGACGCTAGGTTCGCGGCCATGGCCGACCGCTATCCCCCGCCGCCCCGCTTTGCCGCCCGCGCGCGCATCAACGCCGAGACCATCACGGCCCTGGGCTTCGATGACCTCGGCAGCGACAGCCACCGCATGGCCTATTGGGCCGACGCCGCCGACTCGCTCGTCTGGCGCACGCCGTGGGAGACGCTGCTCGAGTGGAGCCCGCCGCGATCGAAGTGGTTCGTCGGCGGCACCTTGAACGCCAGCGAGTCCTGCGTCGATCGCCACACAAAGACGTGGCGCCGCAACAAGGCCGCGATCATCTGGGAGGGCGAGCCCCTCAGCGCCGGCCGGCCGGCCGAGGTGCGCACGCTGACCTACCAGCAGCTCCACGACGAGGTTTGTCGCTTCGCCGGCGGCCTGCGCGCCCTCGGCGTCGAGACCGGCGATCGCGTCTGCCTCTACATGCCGCTCGTGCCCGAGGCGCTGATCGCGATGCTGGCCTGCGCCCGCCTGGGAGCCACGCACTCCGTCGTCTTTGGCGGCTTCAGCGCCGAGGCCTTGCGCGACCGCATCCACGACGCGGCCTGCAAGGTCGTCGTCACCGCCGACGGCGGCGCCCGCAAGGGCCAGGTGGTGCGCCTCAAGGACACCGTCGATCAAGCCCTGCAAGACCCGCGCACCGACTGCGTCGACCACGTCGTCGTGCTCAAGCGCACCGGCCACGACGTCGTCATGAAGGCTGATCGCGACGTCTGGTGGGACGACGCGGTCTCCCGCGGGGCGCCCGTCACCCAGGCCGTCGCCGTCGACGCCGAGCATCCGTTGTTCATTTTGTATACATCAGGAACCACGGGAAAGCCCAAGGGTGTTGTCCACTCGACCGGCGGTTATCTGGCCGGTTGCGCGCGCTCGTACCGCCTGGTGTTCGACCACAAAGACGAAGACATCTTCTGGTGCTCCGCCGACGTCGGCTGGGTGACCGGGCACAGCTACGTGACCTACGGGCCCCTGGCCAACGGCGCCACGATCTTTTTGTATGAAGGAGCGCCGACACACCCGGCTCCTGATCGATTCTGGGACATGATCGAGCGCCACAGAATTTCTGTCTTGTACACGGCCCCCACCGCCATCCGCACCTTTATGCGCCTGGGCGATCAGCACGTGAAGAAGCACGATTTGTCGTCGCTGCGGCTGCTGGGCAGCGTCGGCGAGCCCATCAACCCCGAGGCCTGGCGCTGGTACCACGACGTCGTCGGCGGCGGCCGCTGCCCCATCGTCGACACCTGGTGGCAGACCGAGACCGGCTCGATCATGGCCTCGCCCCTGCCCGGCCTGACGACGACGAAGCCGGGGTCGTGCATGCACGCGCTGCCGGGCATCGACCTCGCGGTGGTGCGCGCCGACGGCAGCGTCTGCGACGCCGACGAGCAGGGCCTGCTGGTCTCGCGCAAGCCGTGGCCGTCGATGATGCGCACGGTGTGGGGCGACGACGAGCGCTTCCGAGAGACCTACTGGAGCCAGCTCAAGGACCCGAACACCGGCGAGCCCTGGTACTTCACCGGCGACGGCG
>JBKJNL010000650.1:0-3224 GCA_046593615.1 Myxococcota bacterium
CTGGTCGCCAAGAAGAAGCCCTTCGCCACCGTGCAGTCGTCGCTGCACGGACGCGTCGAGCGCTCGCTGCTGGCGTTGCAGGCCATTGCCCGCGCCGACCGCGCCGCCGCCGACGCCATCGTCGCCGACGATCGCCTGCCCGCCGTCGAGCGTGCGTGGATCATCGCCGAGCTGTCCGACGCCCGCTTCGCCACCCGCTTCGACTCCTGGGCCTGGGAAAAAGACGAGCGCACCGCAGCCCTCGCCGTCTGGGGCGGCGTCCTCGCCCGCGGCAAGAACGCGAGCTACATGCTGCGCCCCACCGCCGACGGCCTGGTCGGCTGCGTCAGCCGCGCCGCCAGCGCGTCGGACTGATCAGCACTTCGGGTCTCTCTCGCGGTCCGCAGGGATGCCCACGGCGCCGTCGTCGGTTACAGTCGAGACCTGTTTCGCGCGGAGCCGCTTCAGCGGAGTGCGCAAAAAACTTCCGCTCTCCTGGAGGCCCCTGTGTCGATCTTCAAGCGCATCAGCAACGTCGTCCGCAGCAACGTCAACTCCGCCCTCGACGCCGCCGAAGACCCGCGCAAGGTCCTCGAGCAGACGATCCTCGACATGGAGGGCGAGTACAAAAAGGCCAAGCAGAAGTTGCTCGAGTCGATGACGCTGGTGAAGCAGACCGAGAAGCAGGCCGACACCTACCGAAAGACCGCCGCCGACTGGGAGCAAAAGGCGATGGCCGCGCTCAAGGCCGGCTCCGACGACCTGGCGCGCTCGGCGCTGGGCGAAAAGGCCAAGTTCGACGCCATGGCCACCGAGGCCGAAAACGGTGTGGCCGCCCAGAAGGCCTCCACCGACCAGCTCAAAGAGCAGATCGTCGGCCTCGAGCGCAAGATCACCGAGGCCAAGTCCAAGAAAGACGAGCTCATCGCCCGCCTCAACTCCGCCGACATGTTGAAGAAACAGGCGGCCATCGCCTCGGGCACCGGCGGCGGCAGCGCCGTCTCCGACGCCGGCGCCTTTGACACGTTCGATCGCATGGTCGCCAAGATCGAAAACTCCGAAGCCGAAGTCGAAGCCCGCGCCGAGCTCAACGGCCTCACCGGCGGCGCCAACCCCGAGATCGACATGCAACTCAAGAAGCTCACCGAGAAGCAGACCGGCGAAGACGCCCTGAGCGCCCTGAAGGCCAAGATGGCGGCTTCGTCGTCGGCCCCGCCTGCGTCGTCGGCGACGCCCCCGCCTCCTGGCGGCGCCGCCATCGACGATGAGCTGGCGAAGCTCAAGGCCAAGCTGCAGAGCTGAAGCACTTCGGCCTTGATCGACGACGACGACGCATCTACAAAGCGCGACGTCGACGGTGAGGTAGCTCAGTTGGTTAGAGCGTGGGTCTCATAATCCCGAGGTCGAGGGTTCGACTCCCTCTCTCACCACCACGCGTGCAGGCACGAAATGACAGGCACGATGGCAGCGAGGCTCTTCTGAGCCTCGTTGCTTTTTGTGCTCACGGCTCGTCGTGCTCACGGCTCGTCGTGCTCACGGCTCGTCGTGCGCTGGGGCTCACGGGCGTCGCAAGCCGCGCTTCGCCAGCTCGGCGACGAACGCCTCGGGCAACGGCGCCGTGACGTCGACGTCGACGTCGTGGTCTTTGATGCGCAGCCGCCAGGCGTGCAGAAAGAACGGCGCGTTCACATCCGGCGCGCGGGCCCGATCGCGCTGCGCCGACACCGCCGACGCACCACCGGCGCGGGCGTAGCGCCAGTCGCCGACCAGCGGGTGCCCCAGCGAGGCCAGGTGCACGCGCAGCTGGTGGCGACGTCCGCCGAACAGCTGCAGGCGCACCAGCGTCGACGGCGCCGCCGTGGTCGCGACCGACGTCGAGAGCGGGGTGATTTCGGTGCGCGCCGGCTGGCCGCCGTCGTCGATGCGCATGCGATCGGCGCCGTCTTTGCCGATGGGCGCGTCGACGACGCCGGCGACGCAGGTGCCCTCGACGATGGCCAGGTAGGTCTTGTCGACGTCGTGAAAGGCCGCGCGCAGGCGCGTCCAGGCCGGGCGCGATCGGGCCAGCGCCAGGCAGCCCGAGGTGCCGGTGTCGAGGCGGTGCAACAGGCCCGCTTCGCGCTCTTCGGTGCCGGCGCCGCACAGCTCGGGGAAGCGCGTCACGAGGGCGTCGACGACGGTGTGGCCTTCGCCGGGCAACAGCGGGTGGCAGGCGACGCCGGCGGGTTTGTCGACGACGATCAGCGAGGGCTGCTCAAGCAACACCGGCACCACGGGCGCGCTTTGCGGAACGAACCAGGCCAGTCCATCGACCACGCCCACGACGTCGCCGGCGTTGACGCGGTCGCCTTTGCTGCCGCGCCGGCGCGGCTCCCCCGCACCAACCGAGCTGGCGGCGCCGAGGTAGACGCGGCCGTCGGCGCACAGGCGGCGGGCGGTCGCCGTGGGCACGGTGAACAGCTCGGCCACCGCCTTGTCGAGGCGGGCGCCGGCGAGGGTGTCGGGGACGGCGACAACCTTCACGGCAGCTGCACCTCGCGGCGGCGCGGACGAGCCCGCTCGGCGAGCGCCACCTCGGGATCGGGCTCCCCGGCGACGTCGCGCAACAGCGACAAGAAGCAGCGCCAGTCGCCGCCGCAGCCTTCGAACGCGTCTTCGTAGAGGTGCTGCTTGAGCGAATAGATGCCGACCGCGCTCAGCTCGGCGTTGTTCTCGGGCAGCCGCGCGGCGCGCAGGCGGATGGAGAACAACGTCGGCGCGACCTCTTGCTGCCAGTGGCGCTGGTGGTTGCGGAAGATCGCGGCCTTGTCGTCGAGCAGGGCGTCGTCGTCGCCGCCCTGGGCGAAGCGGACGCGCAGGTCAAAGGCCAGGGCCTGCACGGCGCGGGTCCAGGCGTCGTCGTCGTCGTCGAGGTCGCGGGCGCGGTTGGCCACCGGCGAGCCCGGGCCGAAGCGCTCGGCGATGAACTGTTTGCGTCCCTGGCGGCCGACAAAGGTCGCGAGGCCTTCGTTGAAGGCCCCCTGCCCCGGCGCGAACACCGTGGCGTGCGCCAGCTCGTGGATGACGGTCTCGACGACGTCGATCTCTTCGCGACGGAAGAGCATCGGCGACACCACCGGATCGGGCGCCAGCCCCAACAGCGAATACGTCGACACCGCCCGCACCGAGACGTCGTAGCCCTCGGCTTCGAGCCGGTCGGCGTCGGCCTCGGCGTCTTCGAGGATGTAGGACCCACGATACGGCAG
>JBKJNL010000673.1:0-10454 GCA_046593615.1 Myxococcota bacterium
AGCTCCGGTCCCCACCACAGGAACATCGGCTGCGGCTCGCGCAGCATCGAGCTCACCATGTCGCGCAAGGCGCGGGGCCAATGGTCGGAGTGGCCGAGCGGCGTGCTCGTCCAATCGAAGCCGCGGATCTGCGTCCCGCAGGCGCCCTCGTGGTGCGGCCAGGTGCCGGGCACGGTCGCCGTCGGCGGCGCATTCGTCGCCGTCAACGGCGCATTCGTCGCCGTCAACGGCGCATTCGTCGTCGTCGCATGGGTCTTCGTTGGCGCGCTCGATGGCGCGCTCGATGGCGCAGACAGGACAGGAGGCTCAAGGCCCGGGGGGGGTCCGTTCATCGCGTCTCTCCCGTGTGCGGCTGCTGCCAGGTGCAGGTGCCGGGTGGCCGATGCCAAGGGTTCGAGCGGGCGATGAGTGCTGGTCGTCGGGCGCTGTCGACGAGAACCCTAACAACAATCAACACAACGTGGTCGTCGATGACGTCGCTGGAGCCGCTGCCTTGGATCCGGGATGGTGACTGCGCATGAGCGGCCGGGGCAGATCCGAGGCGAGCACGAAGGAGCGGCGGAACCAGCACCAACGCAAGCGGTCGATTGCGGCCGAATCGCCGCGCATCGCGCTGCCGTCGACGGCGACGGACGGCCCGGCTCTACAGGTCGAGGGGGCGCCGACGCTGTGAGCCGCTGCCCCGAAGCGTAGGGTCGCGCGCAGCGTCGCCCCGGCGCGGACTCCGGAGATCTCGTGGCGGCTCGCATCCTGGTCTGTGACGACGAAGAATTGATCCGCTGGTCGTTGACCGAGCACCTAAAGGCCGGCGGCTACGACGTCGCCAGCGCCGAAGACGGCCTGCAGGCGCTGGAGAAGATCGAGCTGCAGCCACCCGACGCGCTCATCATCGATCTCAAGATGCCGAAGCTCGACGGCATGTCGGTGTTGCGCCGTCTGAAGGAGCAGGGCGCGGCCTTTCCCGTCGTCGTCATCACCGCCCACGGCGCTCTCGACTCGGCCATCGAAGCCACCCTGCTCGGCGCTGCGGGCTACCTGTCGAAGCCCTTCGACCTGCGCGAGATCACGCTGGTGCTCGAGAAGGTGCTCGAGACCGACCGCCTGCAGAGCGAGGTGCGTTGGCTGCGCGACCGGGCCACCGCCGGCTACGAGCGCCTCATCGGCGCCTCACCGTCGATGCAAAAGGTGTTCGAGACCTTGACGCGCCTCGAGACCGTCAACGCGCCGACGGTGCTCATCACCGGCGAGAGCGGCACCGGCAAAGACCTCGTGGCCCAGGCCATCCATGCCCGCGGCCCGCGCAACAAGAAGCCCTACATGGAGATCGACTGCGCGGCGATGGCCGAGACGTTGATCGAGAGCGAGCTGTTCGGCCACGAGAAGGGCAGCTTCACCGACGCCCGCCAGACCAAGCGCGGCTTGTTCGAGGTCGCCGCCGGCGGCGTGCTGTTTCTCGATGAGATCGGCGAGATGTCGACCGGCACCCAGGCCAAGCTCTTGCGCGCCCTCGAGAACCGCCGCTTCAAGCGCGTCGGCGGCGTCGTCGAGATCCAGCTCGACGCGGCCATCGTCGCCGCCACCAACCGCGACCTGAAAAAAGAAGTGAAAGCCGGCCGCTTCCGCGAAGACCTGTTCTTCCGCTTGAACGTCGTGCCCATCGAGATCCCACCGCTGCGCCGTCGCCCGCAAGACATCGAAGCCATCACCCTCGCGCTCGTCGAACGCACCGCCCGCGACCTCGGCCGCACCATCCCCGGCGTCTCGGCAGAGGCCATCGAAGCCCTGCGCGCCTACCCCTGGCCGGGCAACGTGCGCGAGCTGAGAAACGTCGTCGAGCGCGTCGTGATCCTGAAGGCCGACGACGACGTCATCCACCTCGAAGAGCTGCCCGAAGAGCTGCGCCTGGCCCGCCCCCTCGCCGGCACGGTCTGCCCGTTCGAGCTGCCCCCCGAAGGCGTCGACCTCGCCGCCGTCGAGCGGGGCCTCGTCGAGCAGGCGCTGTCGCGCACCCAGGGCAACCAGACCCAGGCCGCGAAGCTGCTCGGCATCTCGCGCTTCGCCCTGCGCCACCGCATCGACCGCCACGGCATGGCCGAACAGGTGAAGCCGCCGTCGACGTCGGAGAGCTGACGCGTCTGCCCCCGACGATGAGGGGCGCGTCAGTGATGCTCGCCGGGCGAGACGTGCTGTTCGGCGGCCGGCAGCCGCACCGTAAAGATGATGCCGCCGTCGCGGGAGCGTGCGGCGATCGTGCCTCCGTGGGCGGTCACCAGCTGGTGGGCGATCGACAGGCCGAGACCCAGACCGGGCCCCCGTCGTCGATTGCGCCGGAAGGGATGGAACAGCTCATCGAGCTCGTCGTCGGCGAGGGGCGCGCAATCGTTGTCGACTTCGAGGACGACGTCGGCGTCGGCGTCGGTGCCGGCCATCAGTCGCACATGAACGGGGCGGCCGGGGCGGCCATGGGCGACGGCGTTGGTGACCAGGTTCTGCACGACCTGCACGAGGCGATCGTGATCCCACTCGCCGTGCGCGTCTGCTGGAGCGGCGACGACGACGGTGGCGTCGGGGTGGGCCAGCTCCACCTCTTCGACGACGGTGCGGCACAGCTGCACCAGGTCGAGGTCGCGGCGCTCGAGCGTCAGGCCACCGGCGCGCCCGCGCGAAAACGACAGCAGCTGCTCGATCATGCGGGTCATGCGATCGGCGGCGTTGGCGATCTTGGCCGCGCGCATGCGGGTCTTGGCAGACAGGTCGTCGTCGTCGGCCAGCATCAAGCCGGCGGCCATGCGCACCGCGGCCAGCGGGTTGCGCAGGTCGTGGCCGACGGCGCCGAGAAAGAGCTCGCGCTCGAGCTCGAAGCGCTGGCGCTCGATGGCGTAGCGCAGCGATCGCAGCAGCGCGCGCCGCCCCACTTGTCCTTTGACGAGATAATCCTGCGCCCCGTTCTGCAGGGCCCGCACCGCCGTCGCGTCGTGGTCGTGACCCGTCAGCACCACGATGGGGATGTGCGGCGCCTTCTGCTTGACCTGCGCCAGGCCGTCGAGGTCTCCGGCATCGGGCAGCATGAGGTCGAGGATGACGACGTCGGGGTTCTCGACCTCGATGGCGGTCAGCCCCGCGCTCAGCGACGTCACCCACAGGGGCTCGGCGGCACCGCCCTCGCTCAACAGCTCCAGCATCAGCTCGGCATCGGCAGGGTTGTCTTCGATCAACAAAATGCGGGGGGGCAACATGAGCAGGCTGTAAAGCAAACGCTTTGCCAACCGTTCCGTCGAAATCCGAGGGCCGTTCGCACCGGCAAACGGGCCACAGCGCTGGAGAAAGACGCCACCAATGGGGCAATCGTCCACACCGACGGTGTGCGGCGGCGACGCAGTTCGACGATCGGTTGTTCCGTACACGCCGACAACGACGGCTCGTGCAGCGGCGCCGGCGGTTGCGACGCCATCGACCCCGCTCAGCTCTCGAGCTGGAAGCGGGCCGCGGCCAGGCCCGGTGCGTCGAGGGCGTCGAGGGCGTCTTCGTCGAGCAAGGCGGCGGCATCGGCGGCGAAGGGGGCGTCGAAGCCGGCGTCGATGGGGGGCACGAGGCGCGGCGCGCCGACGTCGGGTGATGGCAGCTCGTTTGGGGCCACGAGCTCGATGACCCACCGCTCGTAGAGGCCGGTGTCGGGGTCGTTTTCGACGGGGGCTGGCAGCTCGGAGATGAAGCGCGAGGGCTTGTGCAAGATCATCGACGTGTCGCGCTGCCGGCTGGTCAGCGGGTACGTCAGGTAGAGCTCGTCTTTGGCCCGGGTGACGGCGACGTAATAGAGGCGCCGCTCTTCGTCTTCGCCGTTGTCGTCTTTGAGCGCCAGGTCGCTCGGGAACTGCCCGTCGGTCATCCACAGGCAGAACACGCGCGACCACTCCAGACCCTTGGCCTGGTGCACCGACGACAGCGTGACTCTTTCGTCGGGGTCTTCGGCGGACACGATCTCTTCGGCGGAGAAGCTCTGCACGAGCATCAGCTCGCTCAAGAAGCTCTCGGTGTCGGCGAAGCCCTGGGCGTAGTCGGCCAGCTGCTCGATCTCGGCGATGCGCTCCTGGGGCATCGGGTAGGTCTTTCTCAGGTAGTCGCCGTAGCCGCCGTCGAGCAGCACACGGATCTGCTCGGCGGGCTTGTCCTTGACGTCGTGCTCGCCCATGCGGCCCAGGGTCGTGGCGTATTTGACGACGCCCGGCTTGGCGCGCCGGCCCAGCGTGCCGTCGAGGCTCGGGTCTTCGGCGAGGGCCAGGGCCGCCTGGCCGGCGCTCTTGCCGCGGGCGAGCTGAGCCTTGAAGGAATTCCACAGCGCGTCGGCGGTGGCGTTGCCGACGCCGTCGTGCATCTTGATGGTCCGGCGAAACGACAGCTCGTCGTCGGCGTTCCACAAGAGCTTGAGGTGGGCGAGCACGTCCTTGATGTGGGCCTGCTCAAAGAAGCGCAGCCCCGAGCGCACCAGGTACGGAATGCCGCGACGGGTGAGCTCGACCTGCAGCTCGAGCGCGTTGCGATGGGCGCGATACAAGACTGCAATTTCATCGAGGTTCACGCCCTCATCACGCAGCTGTAGAATGCGCTCGGCGATGAATTCGGCCTGGATGCCGGCGTCGCGGCACGGCACCAGCGCCGGCAACGACGCCGTCGGCCGCAGGGCCTTGAGGCGGGTGGGGAATTCCTGGCGGGCCCGCGTCAGGCAGGCGTTGGCCAGCGTGCAAATCTGCGGCGTCGAGCGGTAATTGAGCTCCAATGGAAGCGTGATGGCGCCGGGCCATCGTGCAGCAAACTCGCGCATGTTTTCGACGGCGGCGCCGCGGAAGCCGTAGATGCATTGGGCGTCGTCGCCGACCACGGTGACGTTTCTGTGGCCGACGGACATGGCGTCGACGATCTTGCCCTGCAAGGCGTTCGTGTCCTGGTACTCGTCGACGAGGACGGCGTCGAAGCTGCTTCTGATGTGCTCGGCGAGCCGGCTGCCCGTCGTCCTCTCCAGCGGCTTTTCGAGCGGCACGCCATCGGCTTCGAGCTGCTCCAGCAGCACGCTCCAGTTCATCAAGAGATCGTCGAAGTCCATGACGTTGAGCTCGGCCTTGCGTTTCACGAACGCGCGGCAGACCTCCATGATCTCGTCGGCGAGGTGCAAGAAGCGCGGCGCCTTCAAGAGCAACACATCGCGGGCCGGCTTCTGCGTGTTGATGGCCGTCGAGGCCACGTCGAGCAGCACGTCGGCCTTTGGGAAGCGTGACTTCGAGGTCTCGACCTTGGCGTCGACGACGGCGGCGCTCATGAGCTCGCGGGCGTCTTCTTTGTCGACGATGGTGAAGTTGTCGCCGTAGCCGATGGCCTCGGCGTGGCGCTTCAACAGCGAGTTGGCGACGTGGTGGAACGTGCCGCCGGCGATGCGCAAGGCATCGGGCCCGCACAGCTCGCCGACGCGCTTGAGCATCTCTTTGGCCGCGCGGTTCGTGAACGTGAGCAGCAGAATGCGCTCGGGCGGGATGCCGGTGTCGAGGAAGCGGGCCAACCGGTAGGTGAGCGCCCGCGTCTTGCCCGAGCCGGCGCAGGCGTTGATCAAGAGCGGCCCACGGGGCGCGAGCACCACGGCGCGCTGCTCGTCGTTGAGGGCGGCCTGGTAGTCGATGCCGAGGCGCGAGACCTGGGCGGTCTTCAGCTGAAATTTCTTCAAGCACACTCCGCCGCGGCGCGGCTGCGCGCGAATTGCCGGGTCATGGAGAGGTTCTAGGCGTCGCCGGAGATCCTGAACAGGGTTTCAGTGCAGGTGATCGATCGACGACGTCACCGACGCCGGATCACGAGACGACGTCGACGCCGTCTCAGTCGCCTTTGCTGTCGTCAGAAGTGCAGTGAGCCCGTCGAGTCGGCGAACGAGGGGGTGCGCACGCCGCAGCTGCGCAGGGCGGTCAGCAGCAGGTCGGCCACCGGGCGGTCGCCGGCTTGTTGGTGGGCGCCGTGGCTCAGCCCCGCCGCGCCGCCGGCGAGGATGATCGGCAGGTTGTTGCGGTCGTGGGTGGCGCCGTCGGAGAGCTCGCTGGCGGCGTAGACAAAGGAGTTGTCGAGGACGCTGACGCCGTCGCCGTCGGCGACGTTGGCCAGCTTGTCGATGAGGTAGGCGACCTGTTCGATCTCCCAGCGGTTGATCTGTTGCAGCTGCTCGAAGAGGCGCGGCCGGTGCGAGATGCCGTGGTGTTGTCCGTCGACGCCGAGGAAGCCGTAGCTGCGCGGGGAGCCGCCGTTGCCGAGCATGAAGGTGACGACGCGGGTGCGGTCGCAGGCGAAGCTGGCGACGGCGAGGTCGAGCATGGTGCGGACGTAGGCGGTGACGTCAAAGGCGGCGTCGACGGCGGCGGCGTCGATGTCAACGTCGACGGGGACGTCGCCGGTGACGCAGCTGTCGGGCAGGACGCCGTCGTCGTCGATGCGCCGCTCGAGCTCGCGCAGGCCGGTGAGGTGCTCGTCGAGCTTCTGGCGGTCGCCGTGCCCGAGCCGGGCGTGCAATCGGGTGGCGTCGCCGCGGACGACGTCGAGGATGCTGTGGCGCGCCCGCCGTTGTCGGGCCCGATCTTCGGGCGTGCCGACGATCTCGGCGGCGGTGAACAGGCGATCAAAGACCGCGCGCGGGTTCGTCTCTTTCGGCAACGGCGACTGCGCGCCGCTCCAGGCGATGTTCACCTGGTAGGCGCAGGAGTAGCCGGCGTCGCAGGTGCCGAGGGCGCCGCCGCGCTCGCAGCCGAGCTCGAGGGAGCGCAGGCCCCGAAAGCCGGCGGCCGCCTGGGCATCGGCGATGCGCTGGTCGACGGAGACGCCGTTTCGCAGCGTGCTCTCCGAGGCCAACACCGAGGCCCCGGTGAGAAACGAGGCCGTGCCGCGGGCGTGCGGTCCGGCTGGATCGCTGCCGTTGTCGACGGCGACGTTGTGCAAGCCACTGACGACGCTGACGCGGCTGGCGATCGGCGCCAGCGGCTCAAGCAGCAACGGCAGTGCGGCGGCGTCGAGCGGTCCGGTGGTCGACGGCGTGAAGCTCGGCATCCACAGGCCGTTTGGCAGGTAGAAAGCCAGGAAGCGCTTCACCGGATCGACGGCCTGGGCGCGGGCCGACGACGGCGCCATCGCCTCGAGGAACGGCAGCGCGATCAACGTCGACAAGCCACCGCGCAGCGCGGCGCGGCGCGAGAGCGCACAGCGCGGGCGCGATCCCTGGATGAGCATCACCCGCCTCCGTCAGGGCCGACACGGGCCCGGCGCATCTGGAATGCGTCGCTGTCGACGACGGCGGTCAGGATCGCCCGCAACGAGAAGCCCTGTTGTTCGGCGTCGTCGTGGATGCCGTCGACGGTGCAGGCGTTCTCGCGTCCTTCGAGGGAGACGCCGAGGGTGTAGCTGCCCAGCTTCTCGACCATGCACGGCCCAAGGCCTGGTTGGTCCTTGAGCGCGGCGGCCAGCTCGTGGGGGTTGGTAAACGCAGTGCCAAAGACAGCATCGTCGTCGTCGATGACGTAGCCGTCGACGTCGCTGGTGCGGACGCGGCCGAGGGGGTCGAAGCGCTCGAGCCCGAAGCCGATGGGGTCCATCGCGGTGTGGCAGCCGGCGCAGGCCGGCGAGGCGCGGTGGGCGGCCATGCGCTCGCGCACCGATCCGCCGCTGGGGTCGTCGGGAAATTCCGGGATGTCCGGCGGCGGCGCCGGCGGCGGGATGCACAGCAGCGTGTCGACGACGAAGTAGCCGCGCTTCACGGGGCTGGTGCGAAATGTCTGGCTGGTCGCGGTCAAGAACGCGGCGTGGGTCAAGACGCCGACGCGATCGCTGCCGGCCAACGACACGCGGACGTAGCCGTCACCGTCGTCGTCGCCTTCGAGGGCGAGGGCGGCGTCGTAGTCGAGGCCGTAGAGGTCGGCGAGGTCTTGGTTGACGTAGCTGAACTCGAGGTCGATCAGATCGCGGGCCGAGCGATCGCTGGCGAGCAGCTCGCGCACCACCAGCTTCGTCTCCTGCTTCATCGCCGTCCGCAGCTGGTCGTCGAGGGGAAACTGGATCGGGTCGGGCGCGGCCCGATCGAGGGCCCGGGTGTTGAGCCACTGCCCGGCGAGGGCGTCGACGATGCCGCCGTCGGCCTTTTCATCGAGCAACAGGCGCTCGACCTCGGCGCGCAGCACCGCCGGCTCCAAGAGGGAGCCGTCGGCGGCGCGAGCGAACAGCGCCGCGTCGGGCATCGTGGCCCACAGAAAATAGCTGAGCCGCGACGCCAGCTCGTACGGCGACAGCGCGTGCAGCTGGTCGTCGACGTCGAATTCGGCGCGGAACAGAAACGACGGCGACACCAACATCGCCCAGGTCGCCCGTTGCAGGCCGACGGCGAAGCCTGCGCCTTCGTCGACCGCACCCTTGACGAGCGCCAGATAGGGCGCGGCCTCCCCGTCTTCGAGGGGCCGGCGAAAGGCGCGGGCCAGCAGCGGCAGCACCGTCTGCGCGGCGCAATCGTCGACGCTGACGTCGGGACACGGGTGCGGTCCGTCGACGGGAAAGGCCACGGCGGCGATGTCTTGCGCGGCGTCGTCGAGCTTCTCGAGCAGCAGCGGCGACATCGACAAGACGTCGGCGTTGTTGTCGAAGCCGCCGGCGACGTCGTCGGGTGGGAACGCGGCCGCTGGCGTCGCCACACCGAGCAGGTCGATCACGGTGCGGTCGTATTCGCGGCGGTTGAGGCGGTGCAGCGTCGGCGACGGCGGCAGGCAGATGTTCGGCACCGGCGCGGGCTCGCGGCACGCTGTCGTCGAGACCACGCACAACGACGCAACCGACGCGAGCAGCGCCGACAGCGTGCTCCAGCGGACGGCCCGCGGCTCGCGGACAGCTCTCAACATGACGCTCCCCCCGCCGCGCTCAGAGCACTGGGCGATTGACCTCGTGACCAGACGTTCGAGCATAGAGGAGACGGCGGCAACGTGGACCGGCGGATCGCCCGGCTGGCGGCCCCAGAAGCCTCTGCGCAGCCGATGCAGCCCGATCAATCGCGCGGGTATTTGACGGTGTCGCCGCGGTAGCCGCGCAGGGTGACGCTGTCGTCGTCGCTGTCGACGACGGGGTCGTAGCTGAGCGGCTGCTTGCCCTTGCCGCCCGGCAGGTCGACGACGAACGTCGGCAGGGAAATTCCCGAGAGATGCCCGCGCAGAGACGCATAGAGGTCGCGGGCCTCGGCCAGCGGCACGCGAAACCCATCGGTGCCCGGCGCCAGGTCGCACTGGTGCAGGTAGTAGGGCCGCGCCCGCCGCTTCGTCAGCGCCCGGAACAAGGCCAACAACACCGCGCGGTCGTCGTTGACGCCGCGCAACAGCACCGTCTGGTTCAACACCGGCACGCCGCCGTCGACGAGGCGGGCGATGGCCGTGGTCGTCACCGCCGGCTGCACTTCTTTTTTGTGGTTGAAGTGCGAGAGCCAATAGGTGACAGGTCCGTCGAGATCGGGATTGCGCAACAGTGTCACGAAGCGCGGCGTGATGCGCTGTGGCAAGAAGGCCAGCACCCGCGAGGCGATGCGGATGACGTCGAGGTGGGCGATGGCGCGCAGGCGCTCGAGCAGGCGGCCGATGCGGTCGTCGCTCAACAGGGCCACGTCGCCGCCGGAGACGATGACTTCTTTGATCTCTGCATGTTCTGAAATATAGTGAAAAGTGGCCTCGAGATGCTCCCACGACGGCGTCGGGCCCTGCCCCACCATGCGCTTGCGCGTACAGAAGCGGCAGTAGGCGGCGCAGCGATCGGTGGCCAACAACAGCACGCGGTCGGGGTAGCGGTGCACCAGGAAGGGCACGACCTCGAGCTCTTCTTCGCCGAGGGGATCGCGGCGGTCCCACGAGGTCGGCGCGAATTCGTCGACGCGGGGGATGACCTGGCGGCGCAGCGGGCACGCCGGGTCTTGCTGGTCGATGAGCGAGAGGAAGTGCGGCGTGACCCCCAGGGGCAGCCCACCGTGCGCGGCGAGGTGGGCCAGGCCGCGGGCTTCGTCGTCGTCGAGCACCAGCCCGGCGGCGCGCAGGTCGTCGGCGGTGCGGGCGGCGCGCTTCAGCTGCGCGCGCCAGGCAGCGTCGGCGTCGCTGTCATCAGCGTTGGCGTCGACGATGCGCAGCGAGACCATGGTTGCTCGTGTGACGCGAAAGTGACGGGTCGACAACCTCTGGCGACGTCAAACGGTCGAGGGCAAGGCGCCGTCGAGGAGCGGAGCGAGCATCCGCCGCGGATGTGAGCGAGCACCACAGACGGCAACGCCGCCATCGGCGGTTTGCCGTCGTCAGAGTCAGAGGCCGGCGATGAAGCCGTCGAGCTGGGCCGCCGCCGCTGTGCCGGGCACGAGGCTGCGGGCGCGCTCGGCGAGGGCTTTGGCGCGGGCCGAGAGCTGGTGCTGGCGGGCGAGCAGG
>JBKJNL010001032.1:0-5444 GCA_046593615.1 Myxococcota bacterium
CTCGGCGGCGAAAAAGAAGAACGCGCCGACGTCCGCTTCGTCTTTGCCACCCACCGAGACCTCGGCGCCATGGTCAAAGACGGCACCTTTCGCGAAGACCTGCGCTTTCGCATCGCGGTCTTGCCCATGGTGCTGCCGCCGTTGCGCGACCGCGGTGACGACGTTCTTCTGCTCGCCAGCACCATCGTGGCCCGGGTGTGCGAATCGATGGGCAAGAAGCCGCTGCCGCTCACGCCGCGGGCCACCTCGGCGTTGGTGCGCCACCGCTGGCCCGGCAACATCCGCGAGCTCGGCAACGTGCTCGAGCGCGCCGTCATCCTGTGCGACCACGAGGTCCTCGACGATGTCGATCTCGAGCTGCCGACGTCGGCGCCACCGCCCGATCCCGCTGCGCCGTCTCCTGCGGCTTCGTCGTCGTCGTCGTCGTTTTCGTTGCCCGAGGCAGGGCTCGTCCTCGAAGACGTCGAACGCGACCTCGTGCGACAGGCGATGGAGCGCGCGAAGGGCAACAAGAGCCAGGCCGCCCGGCTGCTGGGCCTGACGCGCGCGACCTTGCGCTACCGCCTCGACAAATACGGACTCGACGACGTCACGTGACCCATCTGCGGGGTACGCGGGGCACGCGCGCACCCCCTGCACGTGGGAGCACTGGTCACTCGGACTGGAAGCGCACCGTGCCGTCGTCGACGGGCGCGCGCCGCACCGTGGGGTCGCCCATGATGTCGGGGCCAAAAGCGCCGGCGCCGTAGACGAGGACCAGGACGACGCACAACGTCGCCACCAGCCCGCAGCCGAGCGGGAACAGCCGCGCGAACCAACGCAGCTGCGGCTCGTCCTGGCAGGCCTTGATGACGCTGACGCAGCCGCCGACGAGCATCAGCAGGCCCACGCCGGTGAGAAACGGCGTCGCCACGTGGGTCGGCAACGTCAAGAGCGCCGCCGAAAACGCGATGAGACCGGCCACGGCGCGGATGACGCCGGCCGCCACCGGAGCCCAGGTGCTCATGATCTGCGACCACGGCACCCGTCGGCCGGCGCGGGCGGCCGCGAGACGGGCGCTCGCGGGACCTGGCAGCCCCGGCGCCACACTGGCGTCGTGCGGGGCGTCGTGCGGGGCGTCGTGCAGGGCGTGGTGCGGGGCGTCGTGCCGGGCATCGTGCGGGTCGTCGGTGGCGTCGTTGTTCACGGGTCCTTCATGGCAAAAGCACGCCGCGCATGAAAGAGCGCGCCCGAGGGTTCAGGTCGCCCCAGAGAAACCCACGGGTGCTCTGCCGGCGGGTTCTCCGCCCCGCGCCATCGTTGATACCGTCCGGGCTTTCGAGGTTCCGCCATGCAGAAGATCACGCGCACCAACCCCCAGCGGGCGACGTTGGCCCTCACCCTCCTGACCGCCGCCCTGCTCGCCGCCTGTCCCCCGAGCAAAGACGGCGACGGCTTCGGCGAAGCCAAGCCGGTGAAGAACGACGGCATGGTCACCCGGCCGGGCCCCGTCGAGAGCGGACCCCCCGACTGGAACAGCGCGCTGCAGGTCGTGCCCGCCTACGACCAGGCCACGCAGCAGCTGCTGGTGGTCTTGAAGATCAAGCCGGGCTTCCACGCCTATGGCCCCGGCGAAGAGGTCAGCAAGCCGGTGGCGCTCACCGTCGACGCCAACAACGGCTGGGCCGTCGAAGGCGCCGTCGACGTCCCCGCCGGCAAAAAGAAGGACCTCGGCGAGCTCGGCACCAGCGTCATCCTCGAGGGCGACGTGCCGCTGCGGGCCCGACTGACCAAGGGCACCGGCGCGATCTCGGGCGTCGTCGAAGCCCAGGTCTGCACCGACAAGGCCTGCGACCGCCCGAAGAAGCACCCCTTCACCATCCCCGGCTGAGTCGATCCTGGCGCACAGCAACGCCGCCTGAACCTCCTTTTCGGAACGCGGCGCGGCGGGTACCCGACCCCCATGGTCGCTGCCGTCGCCCGCTCGTCCTCGTCGTCAGCCAGGCTCTCTCCTCTGGACGCTGCCGCGCTGGCCGGCGGTGTCGCGCCGGTCGGGCCGGTCGAGACTGCCGGGGCTCCCGGGTTCGTGCCGCGCGCGCTGCGGCTCACCGAAGCCGAGCGCGTCGACGTCGTCCGCCGCACCATGGGCGCGCCCGACCCGGCCATGGCCGCCTTTCCCGCCGGCATCCGCAAGGTCGTCTTTGCCCGGCACGAGCGCTACGTGCAGCCGCTCATCAAGCTGCACTGGCCCGAGAGCCTCAACGAGCGCTCGGGCATCAAGCTGCGTTTTCTGACGTGCAACCTGTACGCGACGGCGCCCTACACGGTGCTGTTCTCGTCGCCGCAGCCGCCGTGGCCCGTGGCCCTGGCCCGCGCGGTCGGCTCGGGCCTCGGCCTGCAGCCGTCGTCGTTGTCGACGCTGTCGTCGTTGGCGGTGAAGCTGGTGTCGGCGCTGCTCCCCGAGCAGACCGAAAAGCGCATCCTGCAGCTGGCGGCGTTCATCGCCACCATCGACCACGTCTACGACCACTGCCTCGAAGGCGTCGACCCCGTCGAGCGCGGCCGCCGCATGCAGGGCCTGCTCTCGGGCACCTGGCTGCCCGACTCCGGCGGGACGGGGTCAAGCACGCCCTTCGCCGGCGCCTTTCGGCTCGTGCGCGCCCTGCACGACGAGATGTCGGCCAACATCGACGACGCCGACGACCGCCGCCAGTTCGAGCGGGTCATCGATCGGGTGCGCGACTACATCGACGCCGAGGTAAAGGCGATGACCGCGGTGCCCGACCCCGCCGGCTGCGCCTGGCGCATGCCGGGCGTGCTCGGCACCATCGATGGCTTGATCTTTCCCGTCTGGCGCTTCGCCGGTGAAAAGGCCCGCCAGTGGATGTACGACGTATCCTTGTTTGTGCAGGTGCTCGACGACTTCTTGGACGCTGAACAAGATGCCACGGGCATCCGGCCCACGCCGATCCTGTCGGGCCACTGGGACGAGACCACCCTGAAGCACATCTGGGAAAAGACCCTCGACGGCATCGTCGAGCTGGCCAAAGACAGCGGCGTCGACGACGAAAGCTGGCTGACCTTTGTGCGCGAGAGCTACCGCATGATGGCGCTGGAGACCGCCGAGGCGATGGGCGTCGGCCCCGCCGGTTGAAGTCGATCGCGATGAAGCCGGCTGTTGTTTTATTGTCTGGCGGACTCGACTCAGCCACTGTGTTGGCAATGGCCACCGAGCGCGGTTTTCAGTGTCATTGCTTGTCGTTCCGCTATGGCCAGCGCCATGCCGTCGAGCTGGCCGCCGCGGCGCGCGTGGCCCGGGCCGGACGGGCGGCGAGCCACCAGGTCGTCGACGTCGACCTGCGGGCCTTTGGCGGCTCGGCCCTCACCGACGACGCCCTGGCGGTGCCCAAAGACGGAGCGTCGTCATCGTCGTCGTCGTCGCCGTCATTGAGCGCGAGCGTCATCCCGATCACGTACGTGCCGGCGCGCAACACGGTGTTCTTGAGCTTCGGCCTGGCCCTGGCCGAGGTGAAAGGCGCCCGCGACCTCTTCATCGGCGCCAACGCCGTCGACTACTCCGGCTACCCCGACTGTCGGCCCGAATTCCTGGCTGCGTTTGAAGCGATGGCCAACCTCGCCACGCGCATGGGCGTCGAGGCCACGACGCCCGACGAGCGCATCCGCGTGCAGGCGCCGATCGTGTCGCTGAGCAAGGCCGACATCATTCGCGAGGGCACCCGGCTCGGCGTCGACTATGGCCTGACGTGGTCTTGCTACGACCCGCAGGCGCCGACCGGCGTTGGCGGCGTCGACGACGCTCGGGCCTGCGGCGCTTGTGACAGCTGTGCAATCCGCAAGAGGGGCTTCGTCGACGCCGGCGTCACCGACCCGACCCGCTATGCGACCCACGGCTGAGCGAACGCCGTGCGCCACCTGCGGCCCGCTGACAGATCAGATCTGATCACGCCTCCGATCAAGGGCTGACAACGCGGACCCCCCGCAACCGCGGCATCTTGGTGCGGCGCTGATTAGGATCCCCGCCATGCTGCTTGTCTTGACGGCCCTGCTGGCCACGCAGATCACGCCGGAGTGCCGGGACGTCGTCGTGCCCGCCGATTACGACGAGAACGCCCAGCAGAGCTTCCTGCAGAACTACTTCGCGGCCAGCTTTCTCCTCACACCGCTGGCGCCGCCGGTGCCCTACGACGACGTCGACGGTCCGCGCGCTGGTGTTTCGCTCGAGCTCGGCGTCATCCCGCCGCTGTCGTGTGAGCGACGCCTGGTGCTCGGCGGCACCAAGACCGAAGAGACCAACCGCTCGCCGGTGAATCCGCGGCCGCGGCTCACGGCGCAGCTGCCCCGCCTCGGGCCTGTGTCGAGCCACGTCGGGCTGACCTTCGTGCCGCCGGTGCCGTCACCCATCGGCACCCTGCTGCAGGTCGGCGGCGAGGTGGGCGTCGGGTGGCGACACAGCAACGGCTTCATGGTCGGCGGACGCGCCCACCTCGACTTCGCCCGCATGCGCGCCGAGATCGCGAGCCCATTCAATCCCGACGCGCCCGCCGTCGACGACCTCTTCTTTGCCAATTCCATCGGCGCCGATGCCGGCGTCGGGTTCACCTTTGCCGACGTCACCCCCTGGCTCTCGCTCACGCCGTGGCTGAGCGCCGGGGCCGCGGACATCTCGACGCTCTTCCTGGTCGGCGATGACGGCGTCATTGTGCAGAACACGCTGACGCCGTGGTGGGGCGCTCTGGCAACGGTCGGCGTGCAAGCGATCTTCCTCGAGCACGTCGAGGTCGCCCTCGAGGGCAGCTTCGCCGTCCCGATCTACCCGACCGTCAAAGCCCGACTGGGCGTGGTGTGGTGATGCCTGCAAGCGCGCGTTTCCGGTCGGCCGTCGTCGTCGCCGTCGTCGTTGTCGTCGTCGTCGCCGTCGCCAGCTGCGACGACGTCCCTTTTGGCGCGCCGGCCGCTGCTGCCGGTCCCGGCGGCCCGCTGCCGCAGAGCCCGACGGTCTGCGACATCGTCGAGCGCGTGTTCGTCCCCTCGTGCCTCGCCTGTCACGACAGCGGCGCGCAGTCGCCCGACCTCTCCGCAGCCGGCGCGCCGTCGCTGCCGGGCCGCGCGAGCCTGCTCTACGCCGGCAACACGCTGGTGGTCGCAAACGACGCCGAGGGCAGCCTGCTGTTCCGCAAGATCGCCGGACCGCCCCAGGGCGAAGGCGCGCAGATGCCGCTGGGCGGCACGCTCGACCCCGCGCTCGTCGAGCTGGTGCGCACCTGGATCGACGGCGGTGCGGTCGTCGACTGCGAAGCCGCCTCCCCACAAGGCGAGGGCGAAGGCGAACCTGCGCCGAACGACATGTGCGCCGTGCTCGGCGCTCGCTGCACGGGCTGCCACAACGGCGGCAGCATCGCCTCGCCCGACCTGCGGGCCGCGGCGATCCCCGCCCTCGTCGGGGC
>JBKJNL010000848.1:0-8344 GCA_046593615.1 Myxococcota bacterium
CAAGGGTGAGGCTGGCCGTCGCCCAGGCCCTGCACGCGCTGCAAGAGCGGGCTGGCTGATGGTCGAGCGTGGCCCGGTCACCGTCGTCATGCGCTCGAGGACCTGGCCACGCTCGACCATCAGCCAGCCCGCTCTTGCAGCGCGTGCAGGGCCTGGGCGACGGCCAGCCTCACCCTTGCCTCCGTGTTCGTCGGGTTCGCCGTGTTCGTCGTGTTCGAGGCAAACCCAGGCGAAAACGACGACGACAGCGCCTGCAGCACCGCCAGGGCCCGGGCATCGCCGAGGGTGCCCAGGGCCAGGGCGCAGGCCTCGACGCAGAAGCCCTGTTCGAGGGCCGCGATCAACCAGGGCACGACGACGACGTCGCCGAGCTGCCCGAGCGCGCGGGCCACGGCCGCGCCCACGCCGGGGTCTTCGGTCTTGAAGGCTTCGATGAGGTTCGGCACGGCGCGGCGATCGCCGATGTTGCCGAGCACGCGCGCGGCGCCGGTGACGACGACCGGATCGCGGTGCCGCAGGGCCCGGGCCACCTCGTGCAACAGCGCGTCCTCGCCGAGCTGCACGAGAGCGGTGACAAAGGCGGTGCGGACGGTGGGGTCCTTCTGCCTGGCGACCCGCTCGCGCAGCACCTTGACGAGGCCGGGCGGGCGCGCGGTCACGCCTCGCTGCAAGGCACGCAGGCGCACCGCGACGTCGTCGTCGTCGAGCTCGCGCGTCAGGTCCACCAGCACATCACCCACAGCGCGGGGACCGTATCACTGCAGGGGCCGCCGGGGCCTGGTCACGCGACTGTCTTGACGTCGTCCATGTCTGGGCGGACCGATGGACGCTCACGACCAGATCGATGCCAGGAACCCCACAAAACAGAACGAGGGGCCCATGGCCCCTCGTTCCTGGAAGCAGCAGCCGACGCAGACGCGTCGACGTCAGCTCACTTCTTCTTCTTCTTTGCCGGGGCCTTCTTCGCCGGGGCCTTCTTCGCCGCCGTCTTCTTGGCCGGGGCCTTCTTGGCCGCCGTCTTCTTCGCCGGGGCCTTCTTGGCCGCGGTCTTCTTCGCCGGAGCCTTCTTGGTCGACTTCTTCTTGCTGCGAGCGGTGCCGCCCTTGCTGCGCGGGACGCGAGCGACGTCGCCGTCGTCGTCCATGAAGTAGATGTAGTTGTTGTCGCGGGTCACGCCGGTCTTGGCGACGACTTCGGCCTTGTCACCGGGCTTCTTCTTCTGGCCGCCGCGGACCATGCGCGAGCGAGCGATGTTGCCCTGCTTGTCGATGTAATAGAGCCAGCCGCCTTCGCGGGTGATGCCAGCCTTTGCAACTTTTTCGGCGTTCGCCATGTGAATCTCCACTGCAGTCCGGGCTCTCGCCCGGGGGTTAGAAAAGAGCTCTCTCCGCCGTCGTCGTCGAGCCAGAGGCCCTTGGCCCACTGGTCGGCGGCTGCAACAGAGCGCCCGTCGACGTCGCAGAGGTCCCGCTCGAGCTGCCTGCCTGATCCGGGCGATCGCGGGATCGCCCTTCTCCAGCAGGCCGTTCGAAGTGGCCCTCTCTCGGCATCCCGCCGATCTCTCGACGACACGCTCACCGCAACCGACAACGCAATCGTGCAGAAAGTCCGATTTCTCGTCGAGGGTGGCCGCTCGTGCCACTTCCTGCGGACTCCATGCGCGCCGACGACGCCGGCCGCGACCCCGGAACCGCCCCCGCTTTCGTCGTCGTCAAGATCGGATTTCCCCAGTTTTTCCACAGGGTTGCCAATCACACTTCGTGGGCCGACAGAGGCGCGGGATGCGGCCGTCGACGGTGCCGTTCCACATGGGGACAGAGTTGCGGAATTGCGTAAACTGTTTTCCCGACGGCCAGATATTTACGCAACTGTGTCCCCAAGATGCTCGCGCTCGCGCTGTCCGTGCGCGCGCCAGCGACGTCCGCTGCCAACGTCTGCCAACGCCTGTCGGAGTCCGCAGAAGACGCAGCACGCCGCGAAAAGCCCGCACGATCGCGTGCCGGCAGGGCCGCGCGACGGCGGCGGGCGTCACGCGATCAGGTGGGCAGCTCTGGTTTGTCTCCCCGCAGCGGCTGGCCTAACCCCTCGCCCATGCAGGACGTGGTCATCGGGCAAGAGCGGGCGGTCCAGGCGCTGTCGTCGTCGATGAGGAGCGATCGGCTGCCCCACGGCATGTTGTTCTCCGGGCCGGTCGGCGTCGGCAAAGAAACCTGCGCCCGGGCCCTGGCGCGGGGCCTGTTGTGCGAGCTGCGGGGCACGAAAGACCCTGGGCGCGACGTCGTGCCCTTCGGTTGCGGCAGCTGCCGGGCCTGCCGGCGCGTCGAGAGCGGCGCCCATCCCGACCTCACGGTCATCATGAGCGAAGCCGAAGCCGTCGGCCGCGGCCTGCAGCAGCCCGAGGGCAAGGCCCGCCCCTCGCCCGACATCAAGGTCGACGCGATCCGCGCCTTTGCCCAGACGCTGCAGAAGCGCCCCTACGAAGGAAAGAACCGCGTCGCCATCGTCGTCGACGCCCACCGCATGAACACCTCGGCGCAGAACGCGCTGCTGAAGGGACTCGAAGAGCCCGGTCCGCAAACGATCTTGATGCTGCTGGTGCCAAACGCCCGGGCGGTGTTGCCGACCATCGCCTCGCGTTGCCTGCGGCTGACATTTGCCCCGCTGGCGCCTGAAGCCCTCGAGCGGATCCTCGTCAAGAAGGGCGTCGTCGACGCCGCGGTCCGCGCGCGCTCCGGCGTCTGGAGCGTCCCCGACGCGCTGGCGGCTTCATCAGGGGCGGCGTCGTCAGGTGCGGGCGCACAGGGCGGCGGCGCCGCTGCCGTCGGCGACGACGACGACGATCAAGCAGCGCTCCATCGCCTGCTCGGCGCCCTGGCCCTGCGGCAGCGCGCCGGCGGTGGCGGCGACGGCAACCTGCACGAGCGGCTCGAGGCGGCGGCGGCCCTGGGTCGCGATCGCGCCGAGGTCGACGGGCTGCTGGCTCGATGCGCCCGCCAGCTCGCCCGCTCGTTGCGCGCCCGTCACCTCGAGGGGCTGGCCCTCGGCGACGTCGACGAGCTCTCGGCCCTCGAAGGCATCTTTGCCGCCCGCCGCGATCTGCAGATGAACGGCGCGGTGCAGCTGGTGATCGAGCGACTGCTGCTCGGCACGCCGCCCTCGATCCTCGAGCGGCACCGATGAACCGGCCCGATGCCCGCTGGCTGGTGGTGCTGGCCGTGCCGGCGTTGGCCTACGTCGTCGGCGTGATCGCGCTGCCGCGGCCCATGGGCATGCAGGCCGAGCAGCGCGCGGTCGACCGCTCTCAATTCGGCGCCGACGTGACGATGACGCCGACGACGCCGACCTCGCGGGTCGATGTCACGCTCGGCAAGACGATCGCGTTGCGCGGCGCCGACCTCCCCGATCGCGCGCTGTCGCGCGGGGCCCGCCTGCCGATCAAGCTGCACTTCGCCGTCGCCGACGACGCCGGCGCCGTCGAGGGCGACTGGCAGGTCTTCCTGCACATCGACGCCCAGGGCGGCTCGTTTCGCATCCACGGCGACCACTGGCCGCTGCGCGGGCAATACAAGACCGGCCTCTGGCGTCCCGGCGAATTCGTCGTCGACAGCTGGGAAGGAACGGTGCCGATGGACGCCCCCTCCGGCGTCTACGACGTCTACGCCGGCCTCTACCGCGGCGACGACCGGATGCCCGTCACCGCCGGCGACCGCAAAGCCACCGACGGCGACAACCGCGTGCGCGTCGGCAGCATCGTCGTTGAATGACGGTGTTGAATGAAGGTCGAATGAGCCGCCGGGTCGGCATCTTGTCGGTCGCCTTTGACCTCGGCGGTGTCGTCGTCGACGTCGACAAGAGCCATCTGGCGGCGCTGGTGCCGCCCGGCCTCGACATCGACGACACCCTGGCGCGGGCCTGGTTCGGCGAGCGCCACGATCGGCTGTCGGTCGGACAGCTGTCGGGCGACGACTACCTCGACGGCGCCGCCGCGATCCTCGGGATCACGACCGCCGCGGCCCGCGCCGCCTGGCAGCGGGTGGTGCGCTGGTCGCCCGGCGGCCTCGCGCTGTTCACCGAGGTCACGAGCCTCGTGCCGACCCGCGTGTGGTCGAACACCGATCCGGTGCATTGGCAGGTGCTCGGCCCCGCCATCGAAGCTGCCATCGAAGCAGCTAGGCCCGGTCACACAGTCGACGTCGCCGCCTCCTTTGTCGTCGGCGCCATGAAGCCCGAAGCGCGCTACTTCGCCCGGGCCCTCGACGGCGCCGACCCGGCCACGGTGCTGTTCATCGACGACCTCGAAGCCAACGTCGGCGCCGCCCGCGCCGCCGGCGTCGACGCCGTGCTGGTCCGCGGCGTCGACGACGCCCGCCGGGTGTTGCGCGCGCGCGGGGTGCCGCTGCGGCAATGAAGGCTGCACGCACGCAGGCTCGTCCCCAAGGACGCTGCGGGCGCGCGGCGTTTCTGTAGGATGCCGCCCGATGTTGCAGCGCCCCACCCTCGCCCTCCTTGCCCTGCTGCTGCTGTCGACGTCGGCGGCCACGTCGGCGTCGGCGGCGCCGCGGCCGCGCCTGGGCGTGCTCGTGATCTTCGACCAGATGCCGTCGTGGCTGCTCGAGCGCTACGCGCCGTTTTTTCCCGACAGCCAGGGCGGCTTCGGCGGCCTCGACGGCGCCCGCTTCGACGCCGTCTATCCCTACGCCGGCACCGAGACCGCGCCGGGCCACGCGACGCTGGCGACGGGAGCGCTGCCGGCGGTCCACGGCATCGCCACCAACTCCTGGTTCTGGGGCGGCAAGAAGCTCTACGCCGTCGACGATCCGGCGTTCCCGACGTTCTCGGGCAAGACGACAAAGGCCGACTACGGCCGCTCGCCGCGCATGCTGCTGACCAACACCCTCGGCGACGCGATGAAGAACGAGAGCGGCGGCCGGGCCAGGGTCGTCACCCTCAGCCACAAAGACCGCGCCGCCGTCCTCACCGCCGGCCACGCCGCCGACCTCGCCGTCTGGTACGACCCCGCGCTCGGCCGCTTCACGTCGTCGACGGCCTACGTCAGCGAGCTGCCGGCCTGGCTCGACGAGCTCGGCGCGGCGCTGCCGGCAAAGGCATTCGCCGAAGGCACCTGGTCGCCGCTGCCGATTCCCAAGGGCCTCGAGATGCTCGCCGCCGACGACGACCGCCCCGGCGAGGGCGCGCTCAAGGGCTATGACGCGACGTTCCCCCACGACCTCAAAGACATCGCCGACAAAGCGGTGCAGCGCTCGGGCTACCGGTTGTCGCCGCAGTCGATCAGCGACCTGTTCACGCTGGCGCTGCGCGCCGTCGACGAAGAGAAGCTGGGCGCCGACGACGAGCCCGACCTGCTGGTCATCAGCGTCTCCACCACCGACGTGGTCGGCCACAACTACGGCGGCGAGAGCCTCGAGCAGCTCGACACCCTGCGCCGCGGCGACCTCGAGCTCCGCAGGTTCATCCAGGCCCTGCAGGGCAAGCTCGGACGCCAGAACGTCGTCGTCGCCCTCTCCTCCGACCACGGCGCCCCCGAGCTGCCGCAGACGATCAGCAAGAGTGGCCTGGCGCTGCCGACCCTCGTCTACGCCGACGTCATCGACGCCGCCGAGCGGGCCGCCCAGGCCTTTGTTGGTGGTGGTGGCATCACCGGTGACGACAAGAAGAATCCGAAGAACAAGACGGCGCCGTCGTCCGCGCCGGCTCCAACCGGTCGCAAGCGCGTGCAGGGCTTCTTTCCGCCGCAGCTGTTCCTCGACGAGAGCGACCTCGACCCGGTCGGGCGCCAGAGGCTGCGCGACGCTGTCGCTGCCGCCGTCGAAGCCCTGCCCGGCATCGAGCAGGTCTATGACATGACGCCCGGGCTGCCCGACGAAGACCCCTACATGCCGTTCATGCGCGCCAGCGCTCCGCCCCACCGCTCGGCGTCGTTGTTCGTGCGGTGGGCGCCGCGCGTGTTGCTGCTCGAGGAGCGCGGCCAGACCCTCGGCACCGACCACGGCACGCCCTACATCTACGACCGCCGCGTGCCGTTCATCATTGCCGGCCCCGGCGTCCGCCGCGGTCGCTACAGCGCGCCCGTGGACCCCCGTGACGTCGCCCCGACCCTGGCTTTTTTGCTCGGCGTGTCGCCGCCCGACAGCTGCCAGGGCAAGCCGGTCCCCGCCGTCGGCGATCGCTGATGCTGCTGCTGCTGCTCCTCCTGCCGCTGTGGGCGCCTCCGGGGCCGCGCGCGACGACGACGACGACGACGACGACGACCGCGCCGAAGACGACCGCGC
This sequence comes from Myxococcota bacterium, assembly GCA_046593615.1. GTDB lineage: Bacteria > Myxococcota > UBA727 > UBA727 > VGSZ01 > VGSZ01. Next base: position 6,291 of record JBKJNL010000848.1, read on the forward strand.
CGACCAAGGCATCGCCGCTGAAGCCGGCCAGCCCGCCGGCGCCAGCACCGTCGACGACGGTGGCGCAGGGCCCACCAACGACGACGCCGACAACGACGACGCCCACACCAACGCCAGCGACGACGACGACCGAGCCCGCCGGGCTCTTCCCCGTGACCCGGGCCGTGAGCCGCCAGGGGACGTCCTTTGTCGCGATCGCGGCGCCGTTTTCGCCGTGGGCGGTGGCCCAGCTGCACATCCGGCTGGTGGCTGACGAGGTCACGCCAAAGGCGCGGGCAGCGACGACGGCGTGGGCGGCGCAGCTGGCTGACGCCGGCCGCAAATTCATCCCCACCGGAGCGCTCGAGGTGCGCGTCACCCCCGACGCCGTCGTCGTCTCCCTCGGCACCGAGGCCGCCCGCGTCGACGACGCCCTGCGCGGCGTCGACGCCATCCTGCGCGCCCGCAGCAACAAGCCCGGAGCGACGCCGCCGCTTCCGCCGGGGCTGCTCTCGGTCGTCGACGACGTCGTCTCGGCCGAGCAGGCGCGCCTGATGTTCCCGGGCCAGCCGCTCTCGCTGCCCATCGCCGGCGGAACCCTCGACGCCGCCACCAGCAAGGCCCTCGGCGACGCCGTCAGCGCCGACCGCGTCGTGGTCGTCGTCGTCGCCGCCGACACCGGCGAGGGGTTGTTGGCCCGGCTGACCAAGATCGTCACGGCGCCACTGCCCAGGGGAACGCCGGTGGTGACGACCATGGCCGGGGGACCGGCCAGCAAGGTGATCTTCCTGCGTCCCGACACCACGCCGCTGAAGTCGACGTCGACGCTGACGTGGAGCATTCCGCCCCGCGCCGACGCCGGCCTGCTGGTGCTGGCCGAGCTGCTCGGCGGACGCTCCCAACGCGCCCTCGGCACGGCCGGCATCGCCCTCGACGTCGTCGCCGCCGACCGCGCCGCCGTGGTCCGCGCCGAAGAAGGCGCCCTCGACCAGGTCCGCCGCGTCGCCGCCGCGCCGCCGCCACCCGAGGTCGTCGAAGCGGCCCGCGCCCGCGTGTCGACGTCGCGCCTGCAGGCCCTCACCGATCCGGCCCGCGTCGCCCACGCCGTCGGCCTCGCCGCCCTCGAAGGACGCCCCACTCGCGTCGAAGACGAGCTCGCCGCGCTGTCGTCGACGACGCCGCAGAGCGTGAGCCTGGCGGCCGCCTCCCTGTTCAGTGCCGCCGTCGTCATCGCCCGCACCGCGGGTCCCGAGCCGACGACGACGCCAGCGACCACGCCGGCAGCGACGACGAAGAAGCCATGATCAGCACGGCCGCAATCCTGCTCCTGCACCTGGCCCCGGCAGCCCCGGTCTTCGTCGACGACCGCGCCGAGATTCCCTGGCTGGTGGCGGCGTCGCCGGGCAGCGACTGCGGCTCCTTGCGCACCATCGAAGGACCGCGGGCCGACCGCGCGCGCCTCCTGGCCCGGCTCGACAAGCAGCCAGAAACCCGCCCGTCCGGCACCGAAACGAAAACGCCAACATCGTCGAAGTCGACGTCGACGACGCTGCCGCTGTTGGCGACCCCCGGGCTGTTGGGCGTCGAAGGCGAGGTCGTTGTCGTCGCCGCCGAGCGGGTGCTCGAGAAGCTCGGCGTCGTTGGACCAAACGCGTTGCGCCTCGACGCCCGCGGCGCATGGCTCGAGCTCCCCACCCTGCCCGCCGCCGCCGACGCCGCCTTTGCCGCCTGGGCACCGTCTCCGCCGGAGCTGCAGTCGATAATCGATCAGGCGCAGGCCCGCGTCGCCCGCCGCCGCGCCACCATCGGGAACTGGGCCAAAGAAGGAGCGCTGCGCCAGGGCTGCTTCTCCGTCGTCGACGACCCGGCCCTACCCCTCGACCTGCTGCGCCGCCTCCGCGCCCGCTTCTCCGTGCCGCTGCAGCACTGAGCGAGTGCCGTCGCGGACCTGACAATCAGACCTTGCGGGTCGGGACTCATGCACTGGTGGAAAACCAGAACAGCGTCCATCAGCGGACAGCAAACCAATGGCGAAAACATAAAAAAACACCCCGACCTTGTGGGTCGGGGTGTCA
>JBKJNL010000875.1:0-9353 GCA_046593615.1 Myxococcota bacterium
GCTCGATCTCCATCCCGAGGGTCGACTTCTTTGACGACGTCGCCTTTTCGATCTGCTCTTCGATCTGGAACGAGATCAAATGACCAAGAGGGTAGTCGGTGAGGTAGAGCGGATAGGCCACCATGTGCGAGTAGATGCCCAGCAGCGATGTTCCGTTGCCTTCTTTGTCGACGCCGCCGAGGACGGGGGCGTAGTGCTTCTTCCAGATGTCGGCGGCGATCTTGACGGTCGCGTCGCGCAGCTGTGACGGGGTTGCCTCTTTGTGGTCGTACAGCCAGTGCCAGACGGCAACGTCGACGAGGGCCACGCCGGCGATCTCCCAGGTCGCCCAGAAGTCGGCCAGCACGGCCTCGCGCTTCAGCTCGGGCGACGCCTTGCTCAGCCCGAGCAGCTCGAGATCGCGAGCCTGGAAGACGAAAGCAATCGCTTCCGTAAAGGCATTGTTGGGAACGCCCTGCAGCAGGGTTGAATCCACATCGTACAGTGAAAAGAGCTGCTCGACGTTGTGCCCCATCTCATGCACGGCGATGTTGTAGCCCTTGTAGTTCATGCCGTCTTTTTCGACGCGCGTGCGCAGGTGGGGGAGGTCGCCGCGGCGGGCCGACTGCAGGGCGTGGCCGGCGCCGCGGGCGGGGTCGACGACGATGTGGTCGGCGAGCCAGTCGGCCTTTGCGGGAGCGAAGCCGAGCTCGCGCAACAGGCGCGGCATGTCGGCCTTGTAGGCGGCGGCCGTCGGGTACTTCTTCTTTGTCAGCGCATCGAGCTCGCTCTCGGTGATGGCCGAGCGGGCCTTGAAGCCGTCGTACCAGAGGTCTTGCGGCTCGAGCTTGCGGCCGAGGCGACGCTCGATCTCTTTGGCCACCTGGGGCACGAGCGGCGACTGCAGCACCTCGAGAAAGAGCTTCTGCACGCGCTCTTCGGGGATCTCACGCGACAGCTCAAAGCTGCGGGCGATGGCGGTCGGCGTCTTGGGCGTGAACGGATCGGCGGCGCGCGTGGCCTGGAACTGCGCGAGCAGCTGCTGGTAGCGGCTGTTGCCGCCGCGCTCGATCTCGCCCTTGCCAGACAGGTCGATCTTCTCGGGCGCGGGCTTCTCGGGGCGCTGCTCGACGGTGTCTGCCGGTGCAGCGACGACGCTGTTGTCGAAGGGGCGGTAGTCGATGAACGGCGCATCGACGACGGCGGCGGGGATGCTCTGGGTGACGATGCGCTCCATCAGCCGCACGATCACGCGCTGACGATTGGTCCCGTCGGCGCCGTTGGCGTATTGCGCTTTGAGCTCATCCCGGAGGTTCCAGTGTGAGATGAGACGCTTGTCTTTCGGAAAGACGCGGTTGCCTTTTTCGTCGAGGATGTGGTGCATCCACAGGTTGTAGTCGGCGATGTATTTGTCGGCGGCGGCGGCCACCATGGCCTGCCGGGCGGTCACCTCAGCGGGGACACGCCGCGAGAAGCGGCCGGTGAGGCGGGCCACGGCCCAGTCCCGACGACCGAGCTTGTCGGCGACCTTCAGACGTTCGGCTAGCGTCGACTGCGGAAAGTTCAACAAGACAATGAAGGCGGCCTTGTTGGCGAACCAGTCGTCGATGACATGCGCAGAGGCGTCCCAACCTGCGAGGACATCGTCGACCGGCGCGTTGGGCGTGAGCGCCGGCAGGTCGAGCTCGACGGGGGCGCGCAGCTCACGACCGATCTCGAGGAAGTGGCCATCGACCTGCTCCATCGCCCGCTCGAGCCGCAGAAACGTGCGATCGAGGTCGGCGCCGTCGGCGACGAATTGGGCGACGGCGAATTCTTCGAGGACCCTGGCGTCACCGTCGACGTCGGCGCGCCACAGGGCCTGCACCTGCGCGAGCCCGCGGGCGATGCGAGCCTTTTCTTTCGGGTGCTTCGCCAGCAGCGCCTGCTGGGCCGCGGCGGTGTCGACGGCTGCAGGGGCCACAGGAGCCGCGGCTGACAACGAAAGAGCCATTCCGACCACCAGGGAAATCAGCATGGCTCCGCGGCTACAGCGTGGCGTTGACGACGTCGAGACGGCATCCTCGCGGGATGCTCGCGCTCGCCCTCTGGACCGCCCTGCAGTTGGCGACGCAGCCATCGGCCGTGGTCACCGCCGCCGACGGAACGGCCACGGTCGTCGTCGACGGCACCGCGCGCACGCTCGGCACCGAGGCCGCGCTGCAAAAGAAATTGCAGCAGCTCGTCGACGTCAGCCGGCCGCAACGGGGCGCTGTGGTCATGGCCGACATCCGCACCGGACGCGTGCTGGCCCTGGCCGAGCACGACGAGGTCGACCCGACGCGCGCCTCGGCCGGGCTGCGCCCGCTGGCCCACGCCGCCAGCGTCTTTAAGCTGGTGACGATGTCGGCGCTCTTGCGCCAGGGCGTCGACCTCGACGACGTCATCTGCACCTCGGGCGGCCAGACGCGCATCTTTGCCCGCGACTTCATCGACGCCCCGGCCCGCGACACGCGCTGCATCCGCATCGAAGACGCGGTGCCGTGGTCGCAGAACGTCGTCATGGCCAAGCTCTCGGGCCGCTACCTGACGCCGGCGCTGCTGGCCGACGAGTGCGAGCGCTTCGGCCTCGTCGTCCCCGACGGCGACAGCGACAGCCCCGCCGAGCCGCCGCCGTCGACGTCGCTGGGCCTGCCGTCGTTCGCGGTGGTGCCCGCCGACGACGTCCAGACCTTTGCCCGCACCGGCGCCGGCTTCGGCGAGGTCCGCCTCTCGGGCCTCGACGCGGTGCGCGTGGCCCGCACGATGGCCACGGGCAAAGACGCGCCGCTGTTGCTGTTCGCTGACGACGTGCCGGGCTTCGCGCCGCGCGAGGTGCTCGATCCCCACAACCGCCAGCTGCTGACGAGCATGATGTTGGCGGCGACGACGCGGGGCACGGCGACGCGCGCGCTGCACGGCAAGGTCAAGGTGCCGCGCGAGCTCAAGGGCGAGCCGTGGGCCGTCGACGTCGCCATCGCCGGCAAGACCGGCTCGCTCACCGATCGCGAGGTCGATCAAGACACCAGCTGGATCATGGGATTCTTTCCGGCCCAGGACCCGCAGGTCGCCTTTGCCGTCGTCGTCATCAACGACGAGTGGCTCTGGTACGTCCGGGCCCTCGTGCTCGCCCGCGCCAGCCTCGCCGCCTACCTCGTGCTGCACCCGGAGATGAAGAACACGCGGCTCGTCAGCAAGACGACTCCGCTGTCGTCGACGTCGACGCAGTAGCCCGCCGCACTTGCGGCTCTTGGGTGGCGCGCCCGAGCAGCCGTCGCGGCCTGTTCGCGAGCGAAGCTCGGCGGACACGGCATGAGCCGACGCGCGGCATGAACGCGAGCGAAGCGCAGCGGAAAAAGGGCGCCCGCGAGGGCAAGGAACATTTCGTGACCGGGTGATGCAGCCGACGCAGTCGGCAAAATCATCCGGTCACGGAATCAGCCGACGATGGCCGACTCGGTGCGGTTCCGGCCCTTGCCTTTGGCCTGGTACAGATAGTCATCGGCCGCTTTGACGAGCGCCTTCGGGCTCGCATAGTTCTGCGCCGCCAGCGTCGAAATCCCAATCGAGATCGTCACGGGCAAACGCTTCTCTTCGAACATGAATTCGGTCTTCTCGATGCTGCGCCGGATGCGCTCCATGACGAGAAAGGCCTTTTCGCCGTCGGTGCTCTTGAAGATGATCCCGAACTCCTCGCCGCCATAGCGGGCGAGGATGTCTTCGGTGCGCAGCGCTTTCTGCACGAGGGCCGCGAGGGTCTTCAGCACGTGGTCGCCGGCGAGGTGACCGAAGCCGTCGTTCACCTTCTTGAAGAAGTCGAGATCGAACAGGCACAGGCTGAGCGGATCATTGTGGCGGAAATAGAAGGCGAACTCAGTCTTCAACTGGTCAGCGAAATATTTCTTGTTGTAGCAGGCCGTCAGTCCGTCGCGGGTCGCGGAGTCGTAGAGCTGGGCGTGGGCGCGCTCTTCGACGGCGTCCTGGAACGAGAACTTGAGGATGGCCGAGCTGCCCAGCTGCACCTTGTCGCCGTCGGCGAGGATGTGGCGGTTGATGCGCTGGCCGTTGACGAAGACGCCGTTGGTCGAGCCGTTGTCGACCAGAACCAGGCCGAGCGCGTTGCGCTCGACGAACGCGTGCTGGCGGGAGACGCCTTCGTCGTCGACGACGATCTCGTTTTGCGGCGAGCGCCCGACGATCATCTTCAGGTTGCCGGCGAGCTTGAACATCTTGCCGACGGCGCGGCCGTTGATCACGATGAAATAGGCCTGGCGCAGCGCGTTCGCCGGAGACAGCAGCTCAAGGTCCTTGAGACCAAGGACCGTCGTCTTCTCGACGTCGTCACCGAATTCACTCTTGGCCATTTGGAACGCAGCCTTTCAACAACCGAAAGTACGGAGCAATCCCCCCCGATCGCAAGCCTTGTCTCGGCCATGAGCAAACCGGTGACCGAAATCGTCGAAGCAGCACGACGGTGCTGGCGTCGGCCCAACCCCCAAAGCCTGGTCGTGGCTCGGTGCGTCGTCGGCGCCGACCACCCGGATCGACGACGCGCGAGGCGTCTCCCCACGACGTTGAATCTGGTATGCGGCCGGCATGCGTGTGCTCTTCGCCGTCGCGTTCGCCTTTTGCGCCTCAGCCTCGGCCCAGGCCCAGCTGGCCGTCGACGCCACCGCCCTGGACCCGGTGCAAAAGGCCGCCTTTGACAAGATCCTCGCCGAAGAGGTCTGCCCCTGCGACTGCCCGAAGACCTTTGGCCAGTGCCTGCAAGAGGGCACGCAGTGCAAGCCCGCGGTGCTGTTGGCCGAGTGGGCCATCAAGAGCCTCGAAGAAGGCACCCCGCCCGACTCTGTCGCCGAGGTGCTCGCCAAAGAGATCACCGGCGGGTTCAGCGCGCCGCCCAAGAAGCCGAAGGTCGAGGGCTTCAGCAGCAAAGGGTCGAACAAAGCAAAGGTGACGATCGTCGAATACGCGGATTTTGAATGTGCACACTGCCGCGCCGCCTCTGCCGTCGTCGAAGAGCTCGTCAAGAAGCGCTCCGACGTGCGCGTCGTGTTCAAGCACTTTCCGCTCACATTCCATGTCAACGCCCGCAAGGCCGCCATCGCCGCCGAGGCCGCCGCCCTGCAAGGCAAGTTCTGGCAGATGCACGACGCCCTGTTCGCCACGCAAGACCTGCTGTCCGACGAGCTCATGCTCGGGCACGCCAAGGCCCTCGGCCTCGACGTCGCGAAGTTCCAGAAAGACATCGCCGACCCCGCGCTGGGCAAGAAGGTCGACGAGTCCCGCGCCGAAGGCACGGCGTTCGGCATCGAGGCCACCCCGGCCTTTTTCGTCGACGGCCGTCCCTACTTCCTGCACCGCTCCACCGACGGCTTCGAGCTGCGCATGCGCATGGACGCGGCGCGGGCGACGTCGTCGTGCCGCTGATTCGTCTGGCTGATTCGCCGCTTGCTTCGTTTGGCTGATTCGCCGCTTGCTTCGTTTGGTTGATTCGTCTGTCTGCTTCGTTGCCTTGAGCTCGAGGTCACCATGCTGCGTCCCCGGTCCCTGCTCTTCGCCCTGATCGTGACTGCCACCGCGCTGCCGTCGTTGCCGGCCGCCGCCCAGCGCAGCGTCGCTGGCTCCGACGACGACGAAGACGACGAAGATGGCGGCAAGAAAAAGGACGAGCCGGCGAAGCCCGCCGAGCCGCCCGTCGATCCCAAGGGCGCAAAGAAGGATTCGAAGGGCAAGAAGAAGGACGACAAGAAAAAGGCTGAAGAAGAAAGAGCCGCCGCCGACAAAGCCGCCGCCGACAAAGCCGCCGCTGAAAAGGCCGCCGGCGAGAAGGGCGGCGATAAAAAGGCCGATCCGAAGTCGACAAAGAAGGGCGAGACCGCAGACGTGCTCGACGAGACCGCCGAGGACAAAAAGAAGCGCAAGGCCGAAGACGACGCGCGCGACAAAGCCGAAGCCGCCGCCTCCGCGGCCGACAAGAAAAAGGCCGACGACAAAGCGAAGCTCGCCGAAGAAAAGAAGATCTCCGACGACAAGCGGCGCGTCGAGACCCGCGAGCAGCGGCTGACGTCGGCGAAAAAGGTGCGGCCGCTGGTGCGCGATGAGGGCGAGCTCAACATCCAGGTGGCCGTGCAGCCCGGCGCCGCCGTGAAGAACGAGCTCGTCGAGGTCCGCTTCGACATCGGCAAGAAGCTCACCGTCGCCGACCCGAAGTTCGGCAACCGCGAGCCCCTGAAGAACCTCAAGCTCACCGCCATCGTCAGCGACGGCACCGGCAAGAAAGACGCGGCCCGCGCCTATGCCGTGCACTCCCTCGGCGCGCCGGGCGCCTACGGCTTCCATGTGACGCCGCCCAAGGATGGGCTGCTGCAGGTGCAGGTCGTCGGCGACGCTCCCGACGGCGACGGCGGCACGCGCAGCATCAACGTCACGTTTCCGATCCACGTCGGGGTCTGGCCGCCGCCCGACTTCGACGACGAAGACAAAAAGCTGCTCGCGAAGGGAAGCTGATCATGATCACCACGTTTTCTGCCCTGGTCCTCGCGCCCCTTCTCTCGCTCACCGCACCCGGCGCGGAAGGCCGCGGCCTCGCCGGCGACGTCGTCCACGGCGACCTGTTGTTGAAAGAGGCATCGGCCACCGTCCGCGTCGACGGCGCCTGGATCAACCGCTACTCCGACGAGGTCATCCTCAAGCTGCTCGAGAGCGGCAAAGACGGCTTCCCCGAGGTCGACAGCGACAACCTGCTCGATCGCTGGGACGTGCTCGCCTCGCTGCGCACCCGCAACACCGACCTGCGCGACCTGAGCAACGAAGCCACCCACGTCTTCATCGCCGAGACCAAGCTCGACGAGAACGCCGAGACCCGCCTCAAAGAGCAGGGCAAGCTGCCGTCGTCGAAGATCGAAGCCGCGCGCCGCGTGTTCGCCCTCTACTCGCTGCCCGTCGACGGCGACAAAGGCGGCGACAAGCCGCTGGTGTTCATCTCCCAGAAAGAGACCAAGAAGCGCGACATCCTCAAGAAGGACAAGAAGACCGGCTACGTCGTCTTCATGCCGCTGCCGGGCTTCAAGGGCGGCGGCTACGAGGTCGCCTTTGCCGTCGACAAAGACATCAAGATCACGCGCTGCGTGATCCGCGACGCCAAGGGCAACGAGCCCGACGACCTCAACCAGGCCGCGCAGCGCTTCGTCGGCAAAGGCGCGCGTGGCAAATACGAAGAGCTCAAAGCCGGCGGCGCGGGAAAGGCCGTGGCCGACCTGCAGACGCCGCTCTCGCAGGCGTTCCTGTCGGCGATGGAGGCCGTCTACATGTACGAGGTCGACGAGCGCGATTACTTCGCCTTTGACTGAGCGACGGGCTGACGATGACCTGACTTGATCACCTGAACTGATCACCTGACTGCGTGGGTTGGCACGCAGCTCGGCCCTCCAAACCCCCGAAAAGATTGGGGTTTGGAGGGTCGAGTCACAGACGGGAGGGCCATGGACACGGATCTCGGGCGCGCCCGCCAAACCCTCGACGTGGACGGTGGTGCGACAGCGACTCCGGCGGCGGCGACGACGTCTTCTCCTTCTGCTGCTGCGCCGGTCGTGGTGGTGGCGGTCGGAGATGGCGGAGCTGCCGCGCGCCTGGCAGCCGCTGGCGCGCCGGTCAGGCCGTCGTTCACCGAGGTCTACGATGGGCACTTCAAGGCGGTGTGGCTCGGTCTCCGCCGCTTCGGCGTGTGGGAGCGCGACCTCGACGACGCCACCCACGATGTGTTTCTCGTCGTGCACCGCCGGCTGCCCGACTACGACGCGGCCCGGCCGCTGCGGCCCTGGCTGCTCGGCATCGCCTCGCGCGTGGCTTCGGAATTCCGGCGCAAGAGCCAGCACCGCCACGAGGTCGTCTCCGAAGACGTCGAACAAGAGGGCGCGCGCCTGCCCACCGGGACACCCGCCCACGGCGTGCGCGCCGACCGCGCCTACGACGACAAAGAGCGCCGCCAGCTGCTGCAGCGGGCCCTCGACACCCTCGAGCACGATCGCCGCACGGTGCTCGTGCTGCACGACATCGAAGGCCACTCGATGCCCGACATCGCCGATGCCCTCGCCGTCAACATCAACACGCTCTACGCGCGCCTCCGCCAGGCCCGCTTCGATCTCAAGGCCGCCGTCGTGGACCTGACGAAAGACGCTGCATGACCGACCTCCCGCCCGACCTGCAGGTCAACGACCCCGAGCTCGCCGACTTGTTCGCCGCCGAACTGCGTCGTCCGGGCCCGCGCCCCGGCACCGACGCGCGCGTCAAAGCCGCCGTGCTCGCCAGCGTCGCCGCCGCCGCCACCGTCGCTGCCATCGGCTCCGGCGCCGCCGCCGCGACGTCGCTGTCGACCTCGGGGGCGGGTGCTGCTTCGGGTGCCGTCGCCGTCAACGCGGGTGCGATGAGCGCCGGTGCTGTGGCCGGCGCGGGATCGGGCCTCGGCGCCCTCGCCGGCGTCGCCGCCATCGCCAAGCCTGCCGGCCTCATCGCCGCCGCCGTCGTCGCCACCGCCGGCGGCGGCCTGTTCGTCGCCAACCACCAGGTCGAGAGCGATCGGATGGAAGCCCCGTCGGCCCACGTGATCGTCGAGCCGCAAAAGGCGCCGACGCCGCCGCCAGGCCTCGTGCTCGAGCCTCGCAGACCGGCACCGATGCCGACGACGACGATGCCGACGCCGACGCTGCTGACGACGACGCTGCCGACGACGAAGAAGCAAAAGGTCGAGCCGTCTGTCTCCGCTGGCGGTGTCGACGTTCTGGCGCCCGTTGTGATCGAGACGCCCGCGGAACGCACCGCGCGCCTCGCTGCCGAGCGCGTTTTCATCGCGCAGGCCCGCGCCGCCCTCAGCAACGGCGACACCGGCGGCGCGCTCGTGGCCCTCGAAGCCCACAAGACCGAGCACCACAACGGAGCCCTCGCTGAAGAGCGCGAGGCCTTGTTGATCCTGGCCCTCGCCCGCGGCGGCCGCGCCGACGAAGCCCGCGCCCGCGCCGTCACCTTTTCGGCCCATTGGCCCAAGAGCCTGTTCGCCCAGGCCGTGAGCGACGCCGTCGGCGGGCGCTGAGCCGGGCCTCAGCTTCTTTGGCGCTCAGGCGTAGAGGGCGTCGGTGGTCGGCATCGTCCAGGTCTCGGCGAGCGCGTCGCGCTCCCACTCCTGAAAGGCCGCGTCGTCGAGGACGGTCTTGCTGTAGGCCCCGCACACGCCCTCCATCGGCACGCCGTAGGTGCGGAAGCGGGCGACGACCGGGGCGTAAAAGGCGTCGGCAATGGTGCGCTGCCCGAACAGCCACGGGCCCTGGGGCGCGAAGCGCTCGCGCAGCGCCGTCCACACC
>JBKJNL010000932.1:0-10678 GCA_046593615.1 Myxococcota bacterium
GGCTCAGCAATCTCACCGGGCAGGTCACGGCTCGCGGTAGGAGACGAGCACCTCGATTGAACCTGCGCCCCTGAAAGAGCCCCTGAAAGAGCCCCTGAAAGAGCCCCTGAAAGAGCCCCTGAAAGAGCCCATGAAAAAGCCCATGAAAAAGCCCCGCGCGAGCGGGGCTGTTCACGTCGGTGGCGAGGGCCGTCGGTCAGGTCATGCCCTGGGCGTTGAAGGCGGCGCCGCCGGGGATGGTGTCTTTGAAGAGCTCGGCGTCGTCTTGCCAGCTGACGTCTTCGGCGTCGACGACGTAGGCGATGACGACGGTGCAGTTGTCGTCGCCGCCGCGGCTGTTGGCGAGGTCTATGAGGATCTCGGGCACGCGGTGCAGGAAGTTGTCGCTGACGATGTCGCAGACCTCGGGGTCGGTGACGAGGTTGCACAGGCCGTCAGAGCACAGCAGGTAGGCGTCGCCGACCTTGACCTCGACGGCGATCATGTCGACCTCGACGTCGGCGTCGAAGCCCACCGAGCGGGTGATGATGTTCTTGAAGCGCGACTGGCGGGCCTGGGCCTCGGTGATGAGGCCGGCCTTGAGCTGCTCGTTCACGAGCGAGTGATCTTCGCTCAGCTGCAGGATGCGGCCGTCGCGCACGAGGTAGCAGCGGCTGTCGCCGACGTGGGCGACGAACGCGTGCTTGTCGTGGAACATGATCGACGTCGTCGTCGTGCCCATGCCCTGCAGCTCACGGACCTGCTGCGACTTCGAGTAGACGGCGTTGCAGGCGGCGCGGACCGCGTTGCTCAGCAGGCGGGCGACCGGCGATTTCTCGATGCTGCCGTCGTGGTGGACGTTGGGGTCGACGGTGGTCTTTTCGTTGCGCACGGTCTTTTCGACGGTGCGAACCGAGATGCCCGAGGCCATCTCGCCGCCGGCGTGGCCACCCATGCCATCGGCGACGACAAAGAGGTTGAGGTCGGGGGCGAGGAGGTAGCTGTCCTCGTTGTGGTCGCGCTTCATGCCGACGTCGGTGGAGCCCCAGGCGTAGATGCGAGTCTTCACGGTCAAACCTCTTGTCTCTCGACGCGCCGGAGCCTGTGCCAACGACGTCAAGCTGGCAAGGCGTGGTGTTCCGGCATTCCACCGAGGACCGGGTGACGCGCTCAGGGCTTCGACGTCGTGGTCGACGCTGTCGTCGTCGTCGTCGTGCCGCCCGAGGTCGCGACCACGGCGGCGCCGAAGCGCTCGGCGTTGACCAACCAGGCGGCCGCGTTCTTCACATAGCGGGCGGTACCGGCGTCGTCCCAGCTGACGGCGAGGCGGGTGAAGCCGCCGTCCATGACCAGGCGCTTGCCGTCGGCCTCATAGGCGACGGTGACGAGGTTGCCGGCCGATCCGTAGAGCAGCGGCGTGAAGCCTTTGGGCAACGCCGGCGAGCGCGTCAGCGGGCCGTCTTGCTGGCCCAGGCCGGCGTCATAGAGGGCGGCGGTGCGGCCCTGGCCGGGCTTGAACTGCACGGTGGCGATGGTCACGCCTTCGTAGAGTTGCTCGAGGCCGGTCGTGATCAGATGACCGCGGCGCAGGCCGACGGCGCCGCGCGCGGCGTTGTTGGGCGCCATGCCGACGACCTGGTTGCCGGCGAGGTCGCCCTCCATGCGCAAGCCGGGCACGAGGGCCGCGGCGACGCGGTTGGCGTCGAAGTAGTAGGGGTCGTTGTCGCCCCAGAGGTAGACGCCGTGGCCGGCGTCGAAGAATTCCTTGATGGCCGCGATGTGCTCGGCGTTCAGCAGCTCACGGCCGCCGTCGATGAGCCACAGCTGACAAGACTTCGCGAGGGCCGCGCGCAGCTCTTTGGGCGAGGGCGTCAGGCCGCTCGGGTAGATGACCGCGGCCAGGCCCTTCTGCGCCAGCGCGGCCTTTGTGTTCACGAGCGTGTTGCCGTTCTGGTCGAGGATCAAAACCGTCTGGCCGGAAAAGGCGCCGTCGACGGCGAGGTCGTACTGGTTGCCCTGGGCGTTGCCGTGGGTGTCGCGCTGCACCGGCGCCCCGGACTTGCGCACCACGGCGGGGCCGACGTCGTCGACGGTGCGCGGCGCTTGCTCATAGGCGGCGGCGGGGGCGTTCTGGCCGGCCGACGGCGTGTACTGGGCACGCGCCGCACCTCCCGACCACGCGACGAGGGCGAAGAAGGCAACGCTGGCAAAGGTCGTGGTTCGCATGGCCCGTCACAACGGACCGATCGCCGGATCGGTTCAGCGCGCCCTGAGCTGGCGAGCTGGGTTCAGCTACGTGAGCAGGGCTTCGAGCAGCGCTTGCTGCACGGGCAGCCGGTTCTGGGCCTGCTGGAAGGCCACCGAGCGCGTGCCTTCGAGGACGTCGTCGGTGATCTCCTGGCCGCGGTGCGCGGGCAGCGGGTGCAGCACCGTGACGTCGGGAGAAGCGTGGGCCAACAGGGCGTCGTCGACGCAGAAGCCGGCTGGCACCAGGCGCGACCAGGCGGCGGTGGCGACGACGTCAGCGCCGGCGACGGCTTCGATGGGGCTGCGCGTGAGCAGCACGTTTGCCTTTGTCAGGGCCCGCTTCAGCAGGTCGGCGTCGACGCCGGGGGTCTGGCCGTGGAACCCGGGGCGGCTCTCGGGGAGACACAGCCGCAGGTCGAGGCCGGTGAGGATCGACAGCGCCAGATAACCGTTGGCCATCGCGATGCTGTCGCCGACAAAGGCCAGCTTGCTCTCGAAGGGCCGCTCGCGGCGCTCGTAGATCGTGAACAGGTCGGTGAGCACCTGGCAGGGGTGATCGAGATCGCTCATGCCGTTGACGACGGGGACGCCGGCGTGGCGGGCCAGCTCTTCGATGGTCGCGTGGGGACCGTGGGGCCGAACGATCAACGCGTCGAGCGACCCACCGAGCACCCGCGCGGTGTCGCGCAACACCTCGCCACCGCCGTTGCCCGACAGGCTGTCGAGCGTGAGCTCCATGGTGGCGTCGCGGGCGAGGCTGCCGCGCGCGTCGGTGGTGATGCCGGCCTCGCGGGCGCCGAGCCAGATGTCTCGGCCCTGCAAGACGACGGTGGCGCCGCCGAGCAGCTTGATGCCGCTCTCGAAGCTCACGCGGGTGCGCGTCGACGGCTTCTCGAACAGCATGCCGATGACGCGGCCGGCGAGCGTCGGCGCCATGCTGCCCCGTCCGACGGCGCGCCCGTCGACTGCGCCCCGGCGCTGGCGCTTGAGCTCCTGCGCGCGCAGAAAGATCGCTTCGAGGGCCTTTTTGTCACCGACGTCGAGGGTGCTTCGGAGGTGTCGCATGCCGGCCTCATAGCATCGAAGCGCGCCCATCAAGCCGCCATCCAGAGATCGAGGCGACCGCGACCGGCGGGTGCGGCCGGTGCTTCGTTGCCCTCGTCCCCGGCGTCGTTGCTGTCGCTGTCGTCGTCGTCGTCGCTGTCGCCATCTCTGCGTCGACGTGAGCGCTGCTCGACGGGTACGCCACAGAGGTCGAAGACAACGTCAGCACCCACGGACACGGGTCGACGCGCGCACCGCGTGACTTTGGGAATCGAGACCCTCGGACACAGTGTGTCCACACGGGTTCCACGTCGACAAACACGGTGAACCCCGGTTGCGCCGGCCCCGCGGTCTGGCACCGTCACAGCAGTCCAGGGGAGCTGCGATGTTGAAACAGAGCGTGCGTCGTCTGCGTGGCTTGTGGCCCGCCGCTCTCGTGGCCGGCGCGGTGACCAGCGGTGTTGTCGGCGGTGTTGTCGGCGGTGTCGCCTGTGTTCCCGACGAGCAGAAGCCCCCCGCCATCGTCGACGCCTATCCAGAGCTGCCGGCCGGCGCGCGCGTCGAGCTCGTCGACACGGCGCTGGCGTGGCCGCTGCCGACGGGCACGGGCGCCGGCGACGCCGGCCACATGGGACCGATCCTCGACTGCGAGACCGTCTCGACCTTCGAGCCTCTGACCCGCACCGATGAGCCCGCCGACCTGTGCGCGGCGCTGACGGTCACGGCCGCGCGACTCGATCCGTGCTTCCGCGAGGGCGGCCCGGCCGCTGATTGTCAGCCGCAGCTGCGCCTCGTGCTGCAGCCGGTGTTCGACGGCGTCGCCCGAGACGCGTCGCTGCACGTCTTCTACGCCATCGACGAGGGCGTGCTGCTGCGCACCGTTGCCCGCCTGATGGCGCTGCGCCTGGCCCGCGACGTCGACGGGCAGGGCCCGCTGGCGATCCACCCCCTGCTCGGCGACGACGACGGCCGGGCCGCAGTCTCAGCGCTGCTGCAAGGCGTGCTCGACGAGGCCCAGCTCGATCACTTCACGCAGATCACGGTGCACGGCGACGACGCGGCCTGGACCTTCGAGTTCCGCGACTTCGTCGATGGCCAGCCCACGGCCGGTGAGGCCCGCCAACAGCACGTGCTCTCGGCCCGCCCCGACGTCATCGACATCAGCGTCACACCGACGTCGGGCTCGCCGGATTCGTTTGCGCTGCTGCTCGACGACGCCGCCGCCGCCGTCGCCACCGTCGAAGAGCAACAGGCCGCCTACGACCGCGCCGGCCGCGTCGAGAACCCGGGCTTCCACGATCCGGGCACCATCGACTGCGCCACCTGCCACGTCGCCGCCCCGGCCCGCGCCGCCGCCCGGGCCCGGGTGACGCTCGTCGACGGTCCCGACACCTTTGCTGCCGACCGCCACGACCTGACGTCGTCAGCGGTGTTCGCCAACCCGCAGTTCATCCATGCCTTTGCCTACCGGGGCACGGCCCTGAGCATCAACCAACGCCTCGTCAACGAGGCGGCCCGTTCGGCCGACCTCGTCGACGCTCGCCTCACCGAAGAAGGAGTCCTCCAATGATTGCCGCGCTCGTGCTTCTCCTCGCCACTCCCACGCAGGTTCCGGCCAGCTGGGCCTGCGACGCCGCCCTCTACGACGACGGCGCCGCCTGCGATTGCGGCTGCGACGCCCCCGACCCCGACTGCCCCGACGGCGAGTTCGGCGCCTGCGTCAGCAACGGCTGCGCCGCCGGCCAGGCCCCGTGGGAGCACCAGAACGACCAGTGCATGGCCAGCACCTGTGGCGACGGCTGGAAGGCCGCCGACGAAGCCTGCGACGACTTCAACCGCCTCGCCTCTGGCGGCTGCAGCGCCGACTGCTCGGCGGTCAACGCCGGCTTCACCTGTGGCGACGCCGCCACTGGCTGCGAGGCCAGCGCTGGCGAAGGCGAAGGCGAAGGCGAAGGCACCGAGGGCGAAGGCGAAGAAGACGCCGAAGGCACCGAAGGCGAAGGCGAAGGCGGCGACGACGACGACGGCGGCTGCGCGGGCACCCCCGCCGGCCTCGGCTTCGGCCTGCTGGCGCTGCTGGCGCGTCGGCGACGGAGCTGACCTTTCTGCGACGAACGAAATGAAAAGAGCCACCGCTGGGGTGGCTCTTTTCTTTGGCGCGCTCTGACGCTCGCTACTCGATGATGATCGTGATGCTCGCGCTGCCGACGTTGCCGTCGGCGTCGGTCGCGGTCAGCGTGACGACGTTTTCGCCCACCGGCAGTGGAGCGTCGAAGAAGCCGGCGCCGGTGCCGAAGGGCTGGGCCGACAGGCTGCTGGTCCACACCAGCGACGCGCCGGCGAGGAGCCCCTGCTGCGGGTCGTCGCCGTCGCCGCGCCAGGGGATGGCCAGGTTCGCCGCGCGCCGCTCGCCGTCGGAGGGATGCAGGATCGCGACGACCGGTGCCTGGGCACCTTCACCTTCGCCCTCGCCTTCGCCCTCGCCGGCAACGTCGACGGGGAAGCAGGTCGCGTACTCCTCGGCGAACGAGAGGTAGTCGACGTAGGTCTCGTCGCTCGTGTCCGCGAACTTCTTGCCGCCGGCGTGGTCTTCGATGTCGAGGGGCTTCAACAGCAACAGGCTGTTCGCGGGATTGGCGCGATCAAAGAGCCCGCGGCCGATGACGTTGAACATCGTGAAGCGCGCGTCGTCGACGCCCACGGGGTTCTCGGCGGCGCCGAACAACCACTTCGGGGCGCCGGGGCCTTCGACGGTGTTGGCGCCGTAGCCGGCGTGGCAGCTCGAGCAGCGGCCGCGCCAGGCAAACACCTGGCGGTCGAACGAGGCGACCAGCGCGGCTTCATCGCAACCACCGAGGGGCGTGAGCACATCGGGAGGAGGTGCTGTGCCGGTGCCGGCGTTGCACGGGTCGTCGATGACGCCGCAGACGCCGTCGAAGCACTGCGCGTTCCACTCGATCCACTCGAGAAAGCCGTCGTGCTCGGACTGGATCACGTCGGCGTCGATCAGGTTCGAGGCCGGATCGCTGGCGAGCAGGCGCGCCAGGATCGGGCTCGACGCCGGGTCGAGCAGCGAGACCTCGCCCTGCTGCACCATGCAGCCCATCGTGTCGCAGGGCGTGTCCTGCACGTAGAGCGAGAGGTCGACGCCGGAGAGGTGACACTGGTTGCACGTCGTCGGCACCGCGCCCGAGACCAGCGGCTCGATGCGTCGCTCGTAGATGGCGAGACCGTCGGTGCTGTCGCAGAAGGAGTCGCCTTCTCCTTCGCCCTCACCGCCGCCGTCGCCCTCTCCTTCGGCGCCTTCTCCTTCACCTTCGGCGCCTTCTCCTTCGGCGCCGTTTCCTTCTGCGTCGCCCGGCGCCGTCGGGCAGCCCAGTGAACCAAGCAGTGAAACGAAAAAGGCCAGAGGGGTCGAGCTGCGCATGGCCGAGTGTCGGCCGTCGTCGACGCGGCGGCAAGAGCGGGCCAATGCCAGCCCGACCTGCTCTCAGGCGCGGTGCACATCGGCGTCGACGCCGTGCTTGCGCAGCAGCCGGTGCAGCGACTCGCGGGCCAGGCCGGCTTTTTCGGCGGCGCGGGAGACGTTGCCGCCGACGGCTTCGAGCAGGGCTTCGAGGTAGGCCCGCGTCGCCTGGTGCGTGAGCAGCTCGATGGCCTCGCGGTAGGGCAGGTGGGCGACGTTGCCGATGGGCAGGCGGTCTTTGCCCGACAACACCTCGGCGGGCAGGTCGGCGACGGTGATTTCGTCGGTCTCGGCGACGGCGACGGCCCGCTCGAGGGCGTTTTGCAACTCGCGCACGTTGCCCGGCCACGTGTAGCCGGTGAGCGCGCGCAGGGCGGCCGGGTTCACGCCGCGGATCTCGGGGCGCTTCAAGCGCTCACGGGCGAGGACGAGGAAGTGGCCGACCAGCACCTCGATGTCTTCGGGCCGGGCCCGCAGCGACGGCAGCTCCACCGGAAAGACCTTCAAGCGATAGAGCAGGTCTTCGCGGAATTTCCCGTCGGCGACACGCCGGGCGAGGTCGACGTGGGTGGCGGCGACGACGCGGGCGTTGGTCTTGCGGTCTCTGGTTTCGCCGACGCGGCGGTACTCGCGCTCTTGCAGCACGCGGTTGAGCTTCACCTGCAGCGTGAGCGGCAGGTCGCCGATCTCGTCGAGGAACAGCGTGCCTTCGTCGGCTTCTTCGATGAGCCCGCGCTTTTCCTGGCTCGCGCCCGTGAATGCGCCTTTGACGTGACCAAAGAGCTCGCTCTCGAGCAGCTCGCCGGGAAAAGCACCGCAGTTGACGGCGACGAACGGACCGGCGCGGCGGTCGCTCTCGGCGTGGATGGCCCGCGCGGCCAGCTCCTTGCCGGTGCCCGTCTCGCCGAGCAGCAGCACAGTGAGGTCGAGCGATGACGCCTTCTTCAACAGGGTGACGGCTTTTTGCAGGGCCGCGCTGCGCCCGACCAGACGATCGAAGCGGAAGCGCCCGTCGACGGTGTCTTGCAGCGCGTCGGCGCGATCGCGCATGCGCTTGAAGCCCAGAGCCCGCTCGATCTTGGCGAGCGCATCGTCGGGCTCGAAGGGCTTCGGCAGATAGTCGTAGGCGCCGGCCCGCATGGCGTCGACGACGGAGTCGATGCTGGCGTAGGCGGTCATCAAGATGACCTCGGCCCGCGGTCGCCGCGCCTTGATCGCCTGCATCAACGCGAGCCCGTCCATGCCTGGCATCTTGATGTCGGTCAGCACCACGTCGACGTCGGCGATCTCGACCTTGATCAAGGCCTCGGCGCCGCCGCTCGCCGAGATGACGTGGTGGCGGTCGGCCAACACGCGTTGCAGCAGCTGCACCATCGAGGGCTTGTCGTCGACGACGAGAATGGTCCCGCGGCTCATGTGGCTCCCGCAGCTGGCTGACGGGGGCGGCGCGGCACAGTCAGGCGCAGGGTGGCGCCGACATCGCCGTTGACGCTTTCGACGTGCTCGAGCGTGCCGCCGTGGGCCTCGGCAAACGCCCGTGACACCGCGAGCCCGAGGCCGGTGCCCCGGGGCTTGCTCGTGAAGAACGGCTCGAACAGGCGCGCCTTTGCTTCAGCGCTCAGCCCCGGACCGCGATCGCGCACCGACACGACGACGACCTCGCCGGCGTCACCGGCCGCGCCACCCGCGGCGACGTCGACGTTGACGGCGTCGTCGGGGGCGGCGTCGACAGCGTTGCTGTAGAGATTGCGCAGCACCTGGGTGAGCTTGCCTTCGTCGACGAGAGCGGTGGCGGTGGCGTCGCCGTGCACGCGCACCCGCGGTGATCCGTCGGCCAACGGCGCGAGCGAGGCCGCGGTCTCGCGGGTCAAGGCGACGATGTCGACGTCGACCAGGGCCAGCCGCGGCGGTCGGGCGAGGTCGAGCAGGCCCGCGACGATCTGTTGGCAGCGTTTGATCTCGACGGCGATCAACGACGCGTCGGCGGCGACCGCGACGTCGGCGCTGCGCTCGATGAGCCGCACGTAGCCGAGCATGACGCCGAGCGGGTTGTTGATCTCGTGGGCGACGCCGGCGGCGAGGCGGCCGACGCTGGCGAGCCGCTCGGCTTCGAGCAGGCGGCGCTCGCGCTCTTGCAGCTGTTCCGCCATGTCGTTGAAGTGCCGGGCCAGCGAGGCGAGCTCGTGGTGGCCGTCGGCGACCACGCGGGTTTGCAGGTCGCCTGTTCCCAGGTGACGGGCCGCGCGCTCCAGCCCTCGCACCGGCACCGAAATCTGTCGGTCGAGGATGAACGTCACGATGATCGACAGCAGCAGCGCGGCGGCGAACAACACCGCACAGCGCCCGAACAAGCGCTCGCGCGCGGTGGTGACGGCGACCCGGATGTCGGCCGCCCGCTGGTCGAGCCCGCCAATCAGCGCGTCGGCGATGCCCTGGCCCTGCTCGACGAGGTGGATCGCCTTTTCGTGGGCGGCAGCGCGCGCGACGCCGCCTCCCAGAAGCCCGGGGCCGGAGCCGCTTTGCAGCGGGGTCGCGGGTTGTTGTCGAGGGAGCGCTGCGATGTGCGGCAGCAGGTCTCGGCGAAACGACGCGTCGAGGTCATCGGCGACGCGGGCGATGGCCGCGAGCCGGGTGCGGTCGTCGTCGTTGTCGAGCACGGCGCGGGCGTCGTCGACGGCGCGCAGCGCTGCGCTGTGGGTCTCGCTGTAGTGGTCGAGGTGCGAGCGATCGTCGAGGATGACCATGTGGGCCTGGTGGGCATAGGCGTCGCGCATCGCCGTCGACACCCGGTGGAGCCGGCGCACAGCCTCGTCGATGGCGGCGACGCGCGTCGACAGCTCTTCGAGCCGCATCACTTCACGCACCGCGATGCCCGAGGCCACGGCGAGCAACAGCACCAGCGAAGCCATGGCCAGGCTGATGCGCGCGCGAACGCTTCTGAACATCGTGACCTCTTTCCCGAGCCTGCCGCACGCCTCTCTCCAAGCTGCGGGCCACAGGTCGCGTGGCGTCGCAGCCACGAGCGCCGAGCGCCGACTGTGACCCAAACGGTCACAAGGCGGCCGAATCGGTTCCACCTGCTTCCGTTCGGGCATCGCCAGCCCGCGGTGCAAAGACCTCGGCGGCCTGCCACCTCGGGCACAGCCGCTGCAAACCGGTCGACGTGCCCGCCGCCGTCGTCGCCTTTGTCGTCGCTCTCACCGCCGCGCCCGGTTTGCGGGCGGACACGCTCGCTGCCGCGCCCGCGTCGGCGGGTGACGTCGTCGGCGCTTCGCTGACCCTCGACGAAGCGTGGGCACAAGCCCGCGCGCGCTCGCCCCGGCTGCGCGGTGCCGCCGCCGACGTCGTCGCCGCCGACGCCGACGCCAACGTCGCGGGCCGCTGGCTGCCCGACCCCACGCTGCAGGTCTCCGGCACGACCGACGCGCTGACGACGCAACAAGGCGAGATGGACGTCGACGCCGAGCTGCAGCAGGGGCTGCGCTGGCCGATGGAGACCTGGGCTCGCCAGGCCGGTGGCCGGGCCTTTGTCGCCGCCGCCCAACACGAGCAGCGCCAGGCCGAGGTGATGCTGTGGCGCGACGTCGCCGTCGCCTACGTCGACGTCGCCGCCGCTGTCGACGAGCTGGCGCTGCGTCGGGGTCTGCTCGAAGTCGCGGGGCGCGTGAGCAGCGCGGCGGCCGAGCGGGCCACCGCCGGGCAGAGCGCGCCCATCGAGGCCTCGTTCGCCGTCGTCGACCTCGCGGCCGCCCGCAGCGCGACGTCACAGGCCGAGGCCCGTCTGGCCACCGCGCGCGCGGCGCTCTGTCGCGAGCTCGGCGACGACGCCTGCCCCGACGTCGTCGTCGCCTGGCCGGCGCTGGTGGTGCCGCCGCTCACCGACGACACGCTCATGGCCGTCGTCGAAGCCCGCCCCGACGTGCAGGCCGCCGCGCGCCGGGC
>JBKJNL010000004.1:0-4502 GCA_046593615.1 Myxococcota bacterium
CCGCCGCAGCAGGCGCCGGAGGAGCAAAGCATGAGCCTGCTGACCCTGCTTCTGCCTCTGCTGGTGTCGGTCGCCGGCGTCGGCGACCCTTCCGTTTCGGCCGTGTTGGCTGCGCCAGATGGCGGGGGCCCGGCCGAGCAAGCCGCGGAGCAGGAGGCAGACGACGCGCTGCCAGACCCCTTGCGGCTCGAGGACGTCCTGCGGCGCGCGCGCGAGCACCGCGCGGAGATCCAGGCTGCCCGCGCCGCGTCCCGAGCCGCCATCGAACGGCCCGCCATCGTGTCGTCGCTCGAGGATCCGATGGTGTCTCCGTCTGTTGACCACCTGCCGTTCGCCCTCCACGGCGCCGACATCAGTCTCGTCGTCGAGCAGCGCTTCCCGCTGTCGGGCGTGAACCGGGACCGGCGGACGGGGGCCGAAGCCGCGGCCGCGCGCGTCGCTGCCGAAGCCGATCGCGTCGTCCTCGACGTCGAGGTCGACGCGGCGCGGGCCTTTTTGATGGTGTACGAGCGCCGACGGCAAGCCGGGATCGTCGACGAGCAGCTGTCGCTCCCCCGCCTGCTCGTCGTCGCGGCCAACGCCCGCTACGCCGGAGGGACGGGCGCGCAGCCCGATGTGCTGCGCGCCGAGGTCGAGGTCGCGCGGCTCGAAGGCGCCGCTCGCGTCCTGCGCTCCGAGGTGCGGGCCGCCGAGGCCATGCTGAACGCGAGCCTGGCCCGACGCGCCGACGCCGTCGTGCCGCCGCTTTTGAGCCCGGTGATGGAGCGCCTGCCGGCGGCGTGGCCCGAGGTCCGCAGAGCCGCGCTGGATCAAAGCCCCGAGCTGGCCGCAGGTCGGGCCGAAATCCGCGCCGCGCAAGCCGACGTCCAGGCGATGGGCGCGATGGGATGGCCGATGGGCATGGTGCGCACCGGCCCGGCGTACACGATGAGCGACGGACCCGGCTGGATGCTGATGGTCGGCGTCACCGTCCCGCTGTGGCGAGGCCGCGTCGACGCCAGCGTCCGCGAAGCCGAAGCCATGGTCGACATGGCCGGCGCCGACCTCGGCGCGATGGCCCGCATGGTCGAAGGCGAAGCGGCGACCGCCCGCTTCCAGGTGCTGGCCGCCCGCGATCGCTTCTTGACCTTGCGCGACGACGTCATCCCCCGCACCCGCCGGGTCATCGACCCGACCATCGCCGCGTACTCGTCGGGGACCTTGCCGCTCGTGAGCGTCATCGACGCCGCGCAAACCCTGTGGTCCGCCGAAGCCGACTTGATCGCCGCCGAGGTCGAGCTCGGGCTCGCCTGGCTGCGCCTGAACCGGGCCATGGCCGTCAGCAGCGGCGTCAGCGGTGCCAGCGGCGCCAGCGGCATCAGCAACGAGGTGAGACCATGAAAAGCACCACCCCCCGACGAGGCGCCGTCGCTGTCGCCGCCGTCGTCGTCGTCGTCGTCGCCATCGTCACCGTGGTGCTGGTCGGCCGCAGCTGGCGGGCAGAGACCGCGCGCGCCGCGGAGGTCGTCCGCGCGCCACCTGTTGCAGCGACCGGCCCGCGAGGTGCTGCGCAGGTCGCCCACCCGCGCGGCCCTGTCGACGTCGATCCAGCACGCATGCCGGCCATCGGCGTGCGCTTCGAGGCCGTCCGCCGCGAGACCATCTCGAACCCGCTGCGGGCCATCGCCACCGTGGTGCTCGATGAGTCGCGCATCTCGCACGTGCACACGCGGGTGGCGGGGTGGATCGAAGAGCTGCGCGTGAACACGACGGGCGAGACCGTCCGCGCGGGCGCGCCCCTCGCCGGCATCTTTTCGCAAGAGCTGCTTTCGTCGCAGAACGAGTACCTGATCGCCCGCCGGGCCATCGGGCTGGGACCGGCCAGCGTCGTCGTCGACAGCGCGCGAGCACGGTTGAAAGTGCTCGGCATGACCGACGCCGAGATCGAGTCGATCGAGGCCACCGGCCAAGCGCGGCGACTCGTGACGGTGACCGCGCCCCGCGGTGGCGTCGTCGTCCACCGCGGGATCTCGGTGGGCACGGCGGTCGATCCGTCGACGGAGCTGTTGACCATCGCCGACCTGTCGCGCGTGTGGGTGATCGCCGAGATTCCCGAGGCCAACATCCCCGGCCTCGCGCGCGACGCGACCGCCGAGCTCACGTTCCCGGCATCGGGCCGCGCGCCGTTTGCCGCGCGCGTCGACTTCCTCTACCCGACGCTGTCGGAGCGAACCCGGACCCTGCGGGTGCGCTTTGTCGTCGACAACCACGACGGCATGCTGCGCCCCGGCCTCTACGGCGAGGCCCGCTTCCAGGCGAGCCCGCAGGAGGCCTTGACCATCCCGCGCGACGCCGTCGTCGACACCGGCGACACGCAGCACGTCTTTGTCGTCGAGAGCGAAGGGCGCCTGGTGCCGCGGACCATCCGCCTCGGCCAGCGGCTCGACGATCGGGTCGAGGTGCAGGAGGGCCTGCGGGCCGGTGAGTCCATCGTCGCCTCGGGCGTGTTCCTCATCGACTCCGAGAGCCGCATGCGTGCTTCTGGCGGCGGCACCGGTCACGTCCACGGCGCTGCTGCCCAAGACAGATCAGGCGCGACGCCGTCGACGCCACCGACGACGACGACCCCGACCGCAACGACGACGCCGACAACAGCGCCCTCGACGACGCCACCGCCGCCATCTCCCCACGCCGGTCATGGGGGCAAGCCGTGATCGAACGCGTCATCGAATTCTCCGCGCAACGCCCGAAGCTCATCTTTGGCGCCACGGCCTGCCTCGTCGTCTGGGCCGTGGTGATGATGCAGCGGACGCCGCTCGACGCCATCCCCGACCTCTCGGATCCCCAGGTCATCGTCTTTACCGACTGGATGGGCCGCAGCCCCGACCTCGTCGAGGACCAGGTCACCTACCCGCTGGTGCGGGCGCTGCAGAGCACGCCGCAGGCAAAGACGGTGCGCGGCTACTCGATGTTCGGCATGAGCTTCGTCTACGTCATCTTTGACGACGGCACTGACATCTACTGGGCCCGCACGCGCATCCTCGAGCAGCTCGGGCGCGTGCAGCAGATCCTGCCGCCCGACGTCACCCCCGTCCTCGGGCCCGACGCGAGCGGCGTCGGCTGGGTTTTTCAATATGTGTTGGAAGACACATCAGGCCGCATGGATCTTGCCCAGCTGAGGGAGCTGCAGGACTTCACCATTCGTCCCACATTGCAGGCCGTTTCGGGCGTCGCCGAGATCGCCTCGTTCGGCGGCTTTGAGCGCCAGTACCAGATCGTGCTCGACCCCAACCGCCTCGCCGCCTGGGGCCTGTCGCTGGCCGACGTGACCCGCGCCGCCCGCGACGCCAACTCTGAGGTCGGCGCCCGCGTGCTCGAGCTGGCCGGCCGCGAGTACGTCTTGCGGGGCCGCGGCTACGTGAAGTCCCTCGCCGACCTCGAGGCGAGCGTGGTGTCGGTCGGCGCCGGCGGCACACCGATCCGCCTCCGGGACGTCGCCCGCGTCCAGTTCGGGCCCGAGATCCGGCGGGGCGCCGCCGACTGGGACGGCCGCGGCGAGGCCGTCGGCGGCATCGTCGTCATGCGCATCGGCGAAAACGCCCTGGAGGTCAACGATGCCGTCAAGGCCGAGATTGCCCGGCTGGCCCTGCCCGAGGGTGTCCGGCTGGTGACCACCTACGACCGCTCGGAGCTCATCCGCGGATCGGTCAAGACGTTGACGACCACGCTGCTCGAGCAGGGCGTCATCGTCGCCTTGATCTGTCTGTTGTTTTTGTTCAGCGTGCGCTCTTCCATCGTCGCCATCACGGTCATTCCGCTGGCTGTCCTCCTCTCTTTCATTCCGATGAGCTACCTCGGCATGACCATCAACATCATGTCGCTCGCAGGCATCGCCATTGCCGTCGGTGAGCTGGAGGACGCCTCGACGACCTTTGTCGAAAACGGCGCGCGCCACCTGTCACATTTGTCCGGCGAAGCGTCCGGCGAGGCGGGCGGCGAGGCCGGCTGCAAGGATCGGCGGCAGGTCATCCTCGACGCCCTGAAGGAGGTCGGGCGGCCGACGTTCTTTTCGTTGCTGCTGGTCACGGTCAGCTTCGTCCCGCTCTTGACCTTGACCGGGCAGGCCGGCCGCCTGTTTCGCCCGCTGGTGCTCACCCACACCTTTGCGACGTTCGCCGCTGCGTTGCTGGCCGTGACGCTGGTGCCGCCGTTGATGTTGCTGGTGATGCGCGGCCGCTTCCGCACCGAGCAGCAGAACCCGGTGAGCCGCGTGCTCACGCGCCTGTACCGGCCGGTGGTGCGCTTCGCGGTGCGGGCGCGTTGGCTCGTGCTGGGCGGCGCCGCCGTCGTCCTCGTGGGCACCGTGCCGGTCGCGCTGCGGCTCGGCTCGGAGTTCATGCCGCCGCTCAACGAGGGCTCGCTGCTAGTCATGCCGACGACCTTCCCGGGCATCGCCATCGAGGAGGCCCGCCAGGCCCTCACCGCGCAGCACCGAATCATCATGGGCTTCGGCGAGGTGGCAT
>JBKJNL010000122.1:0-5069 GCA_046593615.1 Myxococcota bacterium
ATCACCGCGGTCTCACCACCCAGACGATCGAACAGCGAGCGCGGGGAATCCATCGAATGCTCCTTGACGACCGTTGCCGACGTCTCCGTGTCGTCTGTCGTGTCCATCGGGCCGACCATGCACCGGACCTGCCGGGCGGGGCCAGAGCGATGGCTCCGGTGCGAAGAAACAGGTCACGTCTTCCGTTGTGGACGGGGGGGGCGTCACCCAGGGACCTCAGCGATTCGGCTCGATGCGGCGTCGCTCGTCCGAGGCGTGAGAGGTGCGCCCCTAGCGGCGGGCGAAGCGCACGTTGCCGCCGCGCTTCTGCTCCATGATCATCGGGTGCTGCTCGAGGTGCAGCGCGTACCAGGCCTCGCCGTAGCCCTTCATCTTCATCTTCTTGTCGTTCTGCAGCGCGAGGATGTTCTGCACCAGGTGCGGGTCGCTCTCGCCGAGGGACTCCTTGCCGCGGCCGAGGATCTGCAGCGCCTTTTTGCTGTCGCCGTTCTGCCAGTGCAGCCAGGCCCACGTCGACCACAACATGCCTTGCTTGCCCGACCAGCGAACCGTGTCTTCGAGGACGGCGTCGACGGGGGCGAGGGTCAGCTCCTGCTTCTTCTGCTTCTTTGGATCGATGGCCCCCGACAGCAGGATCGCGTGCATCAGGCGGGCATCCCAGCTGCGCTTGAAGGCCTTTTCGAGGTGAGGGCGGGCCTTTTCGAAGTCCTTCTTCATGAAGTGGATGGCGCCGATCTGCCCATCGATCTGCGAGCCGAGGAACGGCGCCCAGTTGCCGAAGCGCGCCTGGATCGCCTTGAGCAACCCGACGGCGCCGTCGACGTCGCGCTTCTGCACGGCTTGCATCACGCCGGCCATGGCGGCCTGCACCTGCTTGTTCACGCGAAAGACGATGAAGGCATAGGCGGCGACGCTGACGACGAGGAACGGCAGGACGCCGGCCCACCAGGTGCTGAAGCCGAGGCTGGTGACGATGCCAAGCAGGAGGCCGGCGGCGAGGGCGGCGATCAGAGCGAACATGGGGTTCAGCTACCGGCTCGCCTGGCGGGTGCCAACGCCTACGTCGTCGTCGGATGCGCGTTCGAATTCGTCGTTGTTTCGTGTGTCGTGGGGTGCGCCGGCGGAACCCGCTGTCGGATCGCGCGGCTTCGGTCACAGTTCGCCGGCCCGTGCCCAAGGCCTGCAGAAGGAGATTCGATCATGAAACTGAAGACCCTGTTGCTGAGCCTGTTCCTCGCCGTCCCCGCCCTCGCCGGTGGTGTCGCCGTCGCCGACGCCTGCTTCTGCGGCGACGCGTGCCCCTGCGGCGCGGATTGCGACTGTCCCTGAAGGTCCTGCCTCTTGAGGGCCAAAAGGCCCTGACCAGAAAGTCGTGACATGGAAGCGGCGGCGCGGCACCAGCTGAACGAGCATCTCCGTCGCCTCAAGGGCGGAGACCGCGCCGCCGCCCGCTTCGTCTTTGACGCCCTCTGGGCTCCGTGCCTCGGTCTCGCTCGTGGGCTGTTGCGCGGCCAGGCAGACGCCGACGCCAAGGACGCCGCCCAGAGCGCCCTGGCCCGGTTGTTTGAACAGGCGCCCTCGTTCGATGCCGCGCGCTCGGGGCTGGGCTGGGCGCTCGCCCTCGTCACCTGGGAGTGCCGCACGCTCCGCAAAAAGCGCGCGCGCACCCGCGAAGATTTGTCGCGCGATGGCGTCGACGGCATCACAAACGTCAACGCCGCCGCCAACGCCGCCGGGTTCGGCGGCGATCCGCTCGATCAGCTGGTGCGCGCCGCCGACGTCGCCCGCGTCGTCGACGGCTTCGTCGCCCTGACCGAGCACGACCAGAGCACGCTGCGAGCGCTGCTCGACGGCGATGCCGCCGGCGACCCCGCGCTGCGCAAACGGCGGCAGCGAGCCCTCACCCGCCTGCGCGCATTGGTGCTGGGCACCGCCGCTGACGACGACGAAAACGGCGCCCCCACCCCGCTCGCCACCCGCACCGTCACAGCTGCCGCCCAGCGTGCCGCCAAGGGTGCCGCCAAGGGTGCTGCGGTTCTGGCTCCCGGAGACCCCCATGTCTGAACCCTCTGCCACAGCCCGCGACGCCGGCGAAAACGACGCCCCCGACTTCTCCGCCTTTGCCCGCGCCGTCGAGCGTGGCCGCCTGTTGTGGAGCCTGCCCCGCGCCGCCGTCGCCGCCGCCGCCGCCGTCCCCGCCGTCGTCGCTGGCGCCAGCTGGTGGCAGGCCGCTGTGCTCGGTGTGGTGCTGTTCGCGGCCGCGACCTTTGCCGGCTGGCGATCGCGGGCGGGGTTGCTCGGGGCCTTGGCTGGCGTCGCCGTTGCCGCCGTCCCCCTCGTGATGGGACCGCTCATGGCCGGACGTTGCCACTGCGCCGGCGGCCTCTGTCTCTCGTGGTGCGCGGTCGGTTGCGGCTTGTGCGCTGTCGCCGTCGGCGTCGCCGCCGGCTGGGCCTTTTCGCGCATCGACGCCGCCCCCGCCGCCTGGCGCGTCGACTTCGCCGCCGCCGCCGTCGTCTGCTCCGCCGTCGGCCTCTTGCTGTGCCCGATCAGCGGCCTCGGCAGCGTCACCGGCGCCCTCGTCGGCGCCGTCGTCGGCTTCTCACCGGCCGTTGTCTGGCGCGTGGCCCGCGCCGCTTGAGGCGCTGAGGCGCCACTCAGCCTGCCACGAACGACCTCGTCACCGGACGCGAGTCGCGGGGCCTCGACGACGTCAGCGCCCGGTCAGGCACTGCAAAACACGCTTGCCGAAGCAATCGGCGTCGCCTAAACGCAACCCTGATGGAAGCGCCTGGGTGATCACCCGATCCCCCACCGCGCTTGCCCGTCGAAGACAGCCGGTGCCCGAACACGACGACGCATCCTCGACAGCGAGGCCCTGCCGACTCGCCGAGGGATGAAATGGGTCGCAAGACTCTGCCGGCCGAGACGAGGCGGATAAGGGCTGCTCCCGGCGTGAGCCGGTGGCCAACCTGGACCCGATCTCGGCTCAACAGTGCCTTGCCCCTGTTCTTTCAGAGAACGCGGGCCGGGCGGCCTGGTGTCCTGGCGGTCTTCGTCGTCGACGAAGCCGGGTCGGCAGGTTGTTGTTTACATGTGAGGTGCTCGCATGACGGATCGCGCGACCAAGGAAGAGCAGCTCGCCTTCCTGAAGAATGAATTCAAAGACGTCGCCGCGATGGTCCTGACGAGCGTGCAGGGTCTGAATGCAGCCGAGGTGGACAGCCTTCGCCGTAAGCTTCACGACGCGGGTGTCAACTACCGCGTCGTCAAGAATACGCTGGCGAAGAAGGCCACCGAAGGCACGCAGCTGAGCGTCCTCGCCGACGACTTCCGAGAAGTCACGGCGATCGCCTGGCACAAGACCGACCCTGTCGCGCCCGCCAAGGCCGTTACGGAGTTCAAGAAGGGCCTGGAGAAATTCCGGGTCAAAGCAGGTTTTCAGGGCGGCAACCGCCTCGACGAAGCACAGGTCAAGGCGCTCGCCGCCATGCCCTCGCTCGACGAGCTCCGGGCGCAGATGCTGGGAACCATCAACGGTGTCGCGTCCAAGCTGCTCGCGCAGCTCAACGCGCCCGCGCAGCACATCGCCAGCGTGCTTCAGGCGAAGCACGACGACGACGAAAAAAAGGCCGCCTGATCGAATGCCCTGGGGCTTCGGCTCTGGTGCCTTTGATCTGTGCCTTCTGCTGTTTGCTTGAACAGTCACATTTGATTCTTTTCTAGACTTCTAAAACCCCTGCTCAGCCTGACAAACAGGCGACAACGTTGGAGATACAAATGGCCGATCTCGCTTCCCTCAAAGAATCCCTCTCCAAGCTCACCCTCATGGAAGCCGCCCAGCTCGTGAAGGACCTCGAAGAGTCCTGGGGCGTCAAGGCGAACTCCGGTGGCGGCGGTGGTGGTGGCGGTATGGCCGCTGCTGCTCCCGCGGCTGTCGCTGCTGAAAAGACGGAATTCGCCGTCGAGCTCACCGCCGCTGGCGACAAGAAAATCCAGGTCATCAAGGTCGTGCGCGAGCTGACCGGCCTGGGCCTCAAGGAAGCCAAGGACCTCGTCGACGGCGCCCCCAAGGTCGTCAAAGAAGGCGTGTCCAAGGCCGACGCCGACGCCATGGTCAAGAAGCTCGAAGCCGAAGGCGCCAAGGTCACCCTCAAGTGATCTGGTCTCTCGCATCAGCGAGAGATTGAGCAACGAGAAAGGCGGCCTCTGGGTCGCCTTTTTTGTCTTGAAACCCCCGATTTTTGGAGAATCATGACGAATCAGACGAGTGAGCAGAAGCCACAAAAGAAGAGCTACACGGGCGGCTGCCACTGCGGAAAGGTGCGTTTCCGGGCCGAAGCGGCCATCGACAGCGTCGTCGCCTGCAACTGCTCGATGTGCGGCCGCGCCGGCACCCTGCTGGTGTTCGTGCCGGTGGCCGACTTCACGCTGTTGAGCGGTGCAGACGACTTGCAGTCCTACAAATTCAACAAGCACATCATCGACCATGTCTTCTGCAAGACGTGCGGCGTAAAATCCTTTGCCAAGGGCGAGTCACCACAGGGTGAGATGCGTGCGCTCAACGTCCGCTGTCTCGACGACGTGGACATCGAGACCTTCAAGGTGCAGCATTTTGATGGCAAGAATCGCTGACGTCGGCGTCGTCGACGCGGTCGATCGACAGCAATCGATGCCAAAGGCGCCCGCGGTCTCTGCGGGTGCGTGCGACGCGCGCCCGGCATCGATAGACTGGGTCTAAAGATATGGAGACCTCGGCAACCCTGCGCCTGCCCGAAAGCCGCGGCATCCAGCCGTCGGCCCAGCGCGTCGCCGTCGCCGGCTGGGTCCTCGATCGCTGCGACCACCCCTCGGCCGAACAGGTCCTGGCGGCGGTGCGGCCGACGCTGCCGGTGCTCTCGCGGGCGACGGTCTACAATACGCTGAATCTGCTGGTCGAACGCGGGCTGTTGCGCGAGCTGGTCATCGCCGAAGGCAACGTGGTCTTCGACCCCAATCTTGATGCGCACCACCACTTCGTCGTCGACGACATCGGCGCCATCAGCGACCTGATCTTCGAAGTCGTGGCC
>JBKJNL010000151.1:0-2919 GCA_046593615.1 Myxococcota bacterium
ACGACGTGGTCGGCGCCGGAGCCGACGTCGCGTTCTTCTTTACGCTGACCGAGGAACGCGGCGTGGTGCTGCGCGCGACGCCGACCGATGACGGCTTTGGCACCGCCGACCTGGTGCTCTCGCTGTTCAACAACGCGACGTGCGCGGTGCGCTCGCTGGCCGTCGGACGGCACTGCGTGGTCTCGGACCTCGACATCGACGTCGACCCGCCGCAGGTCGTGCCCGCCGAGGTCGCCGTCGGCGACCTGTTGCCGGGGACGTACTACGTCGTCGTCGAAGCCGCTGACGGAAACGGCGGCGGCCCCTTTGCGCTCGAGCTCGAAGAGCGGGCGCCGTTCTGTGACGGCGATGCCCTCGATCAAGAAGGCGGTGACGGCGAGCCCGCGCTGGCCACGCCGCTCGGCAACCGACGCGTCGACACCGGCGCCACCGTGGGCGGCGCGGGCCTTGAGCTGTGCAGCGGCGACACCGACTGGTTCCTCTTTGGTCATGTTGGCGGCGGCCTCGATCTCTCGACGACGTTCACCGGCACCGAATCGTCGACCGGCGTGACCCGGGTCTTTGCCGCCGACGTCGACGTCGACGCCACCCGCCAGCGGGGAGAGCTGCAGTACACGCTGGGCGCGCCGCTGCGCACGGCGCCGCTCGTCAACGTCGCCGCCGCCGCCGGCTTCTACCTGGTCGAGGTCGCGGCGCCGACGCGGGCCCCTGTGGCCGACGGCCTGCGCTATCGGCTGCTCGTCAACCACGGCTGCCTCGGCGATGCGCTCGACGTGCCGTTGCGCGCGCTCGACGACGACGCTGAACGATCGCAGGAGCCGGCGATCCTCGCCCCCGGCGCGCTCGTGGCCCGCTCGGTGTGCGGCGACGACGAAGACCTGATCATCATCGAAGCCCTCGCGGCCGGTTCCCTCGATCTCGTCATCGGCGGCGTCGCGGCCCAG
The DNA here is from genome assembly GCA_046593615.1 of Myxococcota bacterium. Lineage (GTDB taxonomy): Bacteria > Myxococcota > UBA727 > UBA727 > VGSZ01 > VGSZ01. The sequence goes on from JBKJNL010000151.1 coordinate 945, forward strand.
ACCGTCGACGTCGCCCTCTTCGCCGTCGACGCAACCGGTCGCGAAGCAGCGCTGGCGAGCACGCGCGTCGTCGAAAACGGCACCGTGATCTTCTCCGCCGACGTCGTCGCCGGGCCCGTCATCGCCCGGGTGTCGGCCCACGGTGCCATCCGCGATCAGCGCTACACGTGGACCTTTCATCCACCCGGGCTCGACGACGCCCCCGACAACGACACCTGCGAAGGCGCCACCGTCCTCGTCGATGGCGCCGAACCGGTGCTGGGCCGCACCGCCGGAGCAACGCCCGACTTCGCTGGCGCTTGCACCGGCTTCGAGCCCAGCGCCGCCGACGTCTTTTATCGCTTCCATCTCGATGGGCCGTCGTCGGTGACGCTCGACTTCCAGGAGATTGCCGAGCTGCCGACGTTGTCGGTGTTGGCCCTGGTGGACGGGGTCTGCCTCGCCGACCTGTCTGAGCTCGTGGCCGTCCAGGTCGACAACTCGTTTGGCGTCCAGGGCGATCTCTGTGTGAGCCGGTCCGGCACCGTGCGACTGCCCGACCTGCCCGCCGGCGACTGGCTGGTGGTCGCCGACGACGCGGTCACCGGTGGCGCGTTCACGCTGGCCTTTGACGTCGTGCCCGGAGGCTTCGCCGAAGCTTGCTCAGCACCCGAGGCGGTCACTTTGCCCGCCGTCGGCGCACCGGCCACGGCCCTGCGCTTCGATGCTGGCGACTTCTTTCTCGACAGCATCACGTTGGGCTTGCGCTCGCGCGACGATGAGCGCGTGCTGAGCTTCACCGCCGTCGAGAGCGGCGTGCTGACCGCGCGCACCAGGGAGCGCCTCGACACCGCCGACAGCGACACCGTGCTCGGCCTCCGCCGCGGCGCCTGCACCGATGCCACCGGCGAGGTCGCCGATGACGACGGCGAAACGAGCCCCGGCGTCGACCCGAACAACCTGTTCGATTCGGTGCTCACGACCCCCATCGAAGCCGGCGTCACCTACTTCTTGATCATCGACCACTTCTTTGCCGGCGCTCCCGAGCCCGACGACATCGTCGACATCGAGCTGCTGGTCAGCGCATCACCCGCCCCTTGAGGGCACGAGCGGCGTGCTCCGTCATCGGGCGGAGCTGTGACGCGGGTCCGTCGACGGCGTGGGCGACGGCGGCCACGCTGACGTCATGACCCTCGATGCCAGCGTCGCCGTCCTCGCCGAAACCCTCGGGCTGTCGTCGCTGCTGCAGCGGCTCGACGACTTCGACCTGCTCGATCACTGGCAGCAGGGCGAGTTCCACCATGACGTGCTGGTGCGCGCGCGCCTGGCCGACGATGGCGTCGACGTCGACGTCGTCCTCGTCGTGGCCACCAACTGCAACGGCGGCATCAAGGAGGTGACGGCCTATGACGCCGTGCCCGACCGCTGGGCGCTGTGGCTCGATCGCTGCCCCGACAATGTCGAGTTCGCCGCTCGGGCGAGCGCCACGCTGCCGGTCAGACGGGCCCGGGCCCGCACGCTCCACTGGTTCGATCCCTGCGCGCTGCTCGTCGACAACGCCCGCTCGGAGCTCAAGCCCTCCTGCCGCCGCCGGGCCTTTGGCGGAGGCTTTGAGGCAGCCTGAAGCGTCACGCTGTGGCGATGACGCAGCCTCCGCCGGGGCACGCACGCTCGACTGCATTGCCGAACAGGACGTCGTCAGACGCGTCGGGAAGCGGCTTGATCGCGGGGCCGCGATCGGGCGTGAACCATGCTTAGAGGACGCCTGCGCAACCAGCGCACGGAGGTCCTCATGTCCCTTTTCGACCGCAAAAAAGACCAGAAGCCCGCTGACTTCAGCAACGTGACCGGCGGTCATTCGTCGACGGCCCGCACCATCGAGCCGGCCCCGCCGCCGATCGCGCCGCAGTCTCCGTCTTCTTCGGCGCCATCCGCGTCGTCGTCGTCGACAACATCGACGGCGCCTGTGGCCCGCACCTACACAGTGGCGGTCGGC
>JBKJNL010000215.1:0-3385 GCA_046593615.1 Myxococcota bacterium
GGTCACGCGCGCGCCGTCGTCGACCACGACGCTCTGGATGACGCCGCCGCCGCGAAACGACAGCTCAAGCCGCTTGGCCGTCGTCGTCGTCGCCGCCAACTGCAACGGCGGCAGCGCTTGCCGCGTCACCGCCGCCGTCGGCCACGTCGCCGTCATTTCTCCCGCGGAATCGGTCGCCGGCGTCGGCGCGGGCAGCGAGGGGGCGCAGCCCACCCCGGCAGCGATCAAACCGATGGACAGCGCGAGACCGACAGACGTCTTGAAACCCATGTTCTGATTATTAACGTCGTTATCTTTGTTGTCAACGTTCTTGACGGCAGCAGAGATCCGCTGAAGAATCAAGGACATGGGCATCGCCGACCGCAAGGAACGAGAAAAAGGGGCGCTGCGCGAGCGCATCCTCGACGCCGCGCTCGAGCTGGTCTCGAGCGAAGGCCTCGACGCCTTGACCATGCGGCGCATCGCCGATCGCATCGAGTACTCGGCGACCGCCCTCTACGCGCACTTCGCCGACAAAGACGCGCTGCTGCTGGCCCTCTGCCGCCGCGAGTTCATGGGCCTCGCCCAGATGATGGGCGGCTTCGAGCCGCCCAACGACGCCCTCGAAGGCCTGCGCGTCGTCGGCCGCGTCTACTGCCAGTTCGCCCTCGAGCACCCCCAGGCCTATCGCTTGATGTTCTTGCTCGAAGGCACGCCGCCCCGCCCGCACGACGGCGTCGGCGTCGGCGTCGGCGTCGGCGGCGGTGTCGGCGTCGATTTCGGCGGCTGCGGCATCGACGGCGACCTCGACGCCTACGGCATCTGCGTCGCGTTCGTGACCCGCGCCCGCGCCGCCGGTCAGCTGCGCGCGAGCCTCGACAGCGACGAGCTCATCGCCCAGACCTTGTGGGCCGGGCTGCACGGCGTCCTCGCGCTGCAGATCATGAAGCACGACAAGGGCATCCCCTGGCGCCCCATCCACGACCGCATCGAAGCCGCCCTCGACGTGCTCATCGAAGGCATCCGCAAACGTTGAAGCGAAGACAGCGCCGGCGAGGGCGCTGTCTTTGTCGTCTTTGTTCGGGGTCGATCTTCAGGGCGCGGCAAAGGAGGCGTCGGCAAAGACGCAGGCGCTGGCCTCGCCTTCTTGTTCGTGGCCGAGGTGCGGCTCGAGCTCATCGGGGTTGGTGTCGGCGTAGACGACGTTGAACGAGGCATCCCAGCACTCGACGAGGTCGGCGGTCGTGGCCGAGGTGCCCGGGATGTACTGCGCGAGATCGGCCGGGATCTCACCCTGGCTCAGCTGCACGTCGGAGCGGCCGGCGCCGTCGGCCTGCCAGCGGCTGCGGATCGAGAAGAGCTCCTCGAGGGGCTTCTGCTCGTCGGCCTGGTGCAGGTTCTGGATGAACGAGAAGTCGAGCACGCCCGAGGCGTCGGCGGCTTCGGTGTAGTGGTAGGTCGCGTTGGTCGGCGCCTCGTCGCGGCAGCCGTCGGCAACCTCGACGAAGCCGACGTCGAGGGTGCGGGGCTCGGTGTCGGCGGCGTAGACGACGTGCAGGTCGCCGACCAGGCACTCGCTGTCGTCGAGCGAGCGCAGCGCGCCCCAGTGCACATCGAGCTCGCCATGGCCTTTGTCGTCGTCGCCGGGGGTGGCGGTGCCTTCGAAGACCACGACGAAGTCGGCTTCTTCGGTCTGGTCCTTGGTGCGGGCCTCGAGCTGGTAGTCGAAGGTGCCCTCGCTGACCTCGGTGACCGTGAAGCGGAACGAGTTGCGCTCGAGGCCGCGCGGCTCAGAAGGGCCCCACACCGCGAACGTCTCGCTGTCGGTCTCGGTCGGCGGCTGCTGCGAGATGTCGTCGACGAGGCGCAGCACCGAGCCGACGCCGCCGTTCACCTGCACGGCCAGGTCGCGCGTGGCGACGTAGAAGCCGGCCTGGGCGCCGACCAGCAACGCCTGCTCGACGGCGCCGTCGTCGCTGGCGCCGGGCACGTTGAGGCGCACCTGGCCGCTGCCGGGCACGACGTTGCCAAAGGGGTTCTGGTTGCAGGCCGTCAGGGCGCAGCTGGCGAGTGAGAGCGAGAGCAGCAGGTTGTTGTTCAGGGTCTTCATGTTGGTTCTCCACGCAGGTCGGGGGGCGGCTTCGCCACATCGACCCGGCAGACGCGCGGCGGCGAAAGCGACGCGCCGGGCACTGTGATCGGCGTTCCACCTGGAACGCCGATCACACCCGGATCGTGGGTGGCGACGGCGTCCGGGCGCGATCGGTGACCAGGCACACCCCGTGGATTCGTCGTCGCTGCCCCACAGCCGGGCAGAGAAGGACGACCAACATGAGCCGCAACTGGATCGCCAGCGACCTGACCGAAAGAAACCGCGCCGTCTGCGCCACCGCCCACCTGCTCGCCGACGAGGCCTGCGACATCGAGCTGTTCACCGACGCCGACCACTTGCGGCTCGCCGCCGATCGACTCTTGATCGACATCGAAGAAGCCGACGCCACCGAAGCACCGCTGCTCAGCGCCCGCGACGAGGCCCGGGTGGCGCGTGAGCGGCTCAAGCGGGCCGGCGATCGGCTGACGCTCGAGATCGACACGCGCTTCTCGGTCGAGGAGTCGGCGCTGCTCTTGACGACGGCGCGCCTGGCTCTCGAGTCGAGCACCCGCTATCGGCTCACGGCGCTGACGCCCGAGCAGCGCGCGCTGATGTCCGCCGTCGTCGACGAGACCCAGGGCGCGCTCGACGCCCTCGAGGCCGCCGAGCAGCGCTGCTTTCGCGCGGCCGCGTCGCAGGCATTCACAAAGGCGCGCGTGCAGGGCCGGGGCTACGCGCTCCGCGGCGCCAACGAGCGCGTCAAGGCGATGCTGCTCGTGCACCTGCCCGCCGACGGCGCCGCCTACCGCCGCATCTCACGCCTCGTCGTGCGCACACGCCGCCCCGACAGCTGGTTCGCGCGGAAGCTGTGAGCGAGCACAAATGAAAAGCGCCTCGGTGAGGAGGCGCTCTTCGAAGCAGTCGGCGAGAGCGTCAGCTCGGCGCGCGACGCTCAGCCAACGGCGCTCAGCCAACCGGCTGCTTCTCGACGGCCTTGCCCGCCTTGACCCAGCCCGCGATGCCCGGGCTGAGGACGGCGACGTCGGAGTAGCCGCTCTGCGCGGCGCGCTTGGCGGCGGTGTGTGAGGCCGTGCACCGCTCATTGGCGCAATAGAAGACGACCGGGGTCGCCTTGTCCTTGGGCAGCACGGCGAGGTCGTACTCCGACGCCGACGGCAGCAGCACGGCGGTGGGGATGATGCCCTGGCTCATGCGCGTCTCTTTGCCGTTGGCGTCAAAGATGGCGATGGCGACCTTCTTGTCTTTCTTCTGGGCTTCGAGCTTGTTGGCGACGTCGTCGACGCCGACGAGCTT
>JBKJNL010000296.1:0-3398 GCA_046593615.1 Myxococcota bacterium
CTTTGCCGGCGATGCGCTTCTGCTCGGCGCCGCGGTTGCCGAACTGGGTCATCTGGCCCCGCAGCTCGGCGGTGCGCAGCAGCCGCCGCGGTTGGCTGAAGTCGCGTTCGAACGCCAGCTCAGCGATGGTGTACTCGCGGCTGGTGTGCCCGGGGTTGCCCGAGATGAACGTCAGGTCGCCCTGCTTGGTGGGGGTCTTGGCAAACGGAAAGTAGTTTTTCGTCGCCGCCGGCTTGCCATTTTCATAGACGCGAACGAACGAGACATCGAGGTCGTATCGGGGAAAGTTGAAATTGTCAGGATCACCGCCAAAGAAGGCAATGGCAAGCTCGGGAGCAAAGACCAACCGCGCGTCCTGGTAGCGCTTGTACTTGTAGAGGTCGTGCTTGCCGCCCTTGTAGAGGGTGACCACCTCGCAGTGGACCTCGTCGGAGGTGGCGCATTCTTTTGTGATCTTCGCGGTCTCGCCCTTTTGGGCCTCGGCGTAGGCGGCGCCGCTCTTGCCCGCGGTCGCGGCCTGCATGCGCTTGGTGACGTCGGCGATCTCGATGAGCTGGTTGACCTCGAGCTCGGGGCACTTGACCTCGCTCTTGAGGTCTTTGGCGACGAAGCCGTCTTTGATGAAGTCCTTGGACTTGGTCGACAGCTGCGCGATGCAGGTGTGCGCGCAGTGGTGGTTGGTCATCACCAGGCCGTCGGGCGAGACGAAGCTCGCCGAGCAACCCTGCGCCAGCCGCGCCGAGCCGAGCCGCACCTTGTCGAGCCAGCCCTGGTCGGGCTTGAAGCCGTACTTCTGCGACACCTTGTCGCTGGGAAAATTGTTGAAGGTCCACATGCCTTCGTCGGCGAGCCCCGGCAGGGCCCCCAGCGTGAACGCGAGCGCGACAGCGACGGATGAAATGCGCATCTTCAAACCTCCGGCGGCGGCGCTACGCCGAAAGAGGGAGACGCGACAGAGGGGTGCCGACGTCGACGCCCTGTCCCGGCTGCTAGCCCGGATCGGCGACGCAGGTGGTCGCCGGCTCGAGCCCGGCCACGAGACGCGGGTTCGACATCGGGCCGCGGAATTCGACGACGACGTCGCGGTCTGTTTCGGTCTTGCCGGTCAGCCGAAAAGCAAAGGGGTCTTCGAAGCCCTGCAGCGTGCTCATCTCGACGTCGCCGCTCACGAGTTGGGTTACGGCCAGGGTCTCGGCGCCGTCGTCGAGGTCGGCGGTGCCGTCGTCGTCGAGGTCGCTGGCGACGACGACAAAGGCCGAGATGTCGGTGCCGATGGTCGAGTGGCCGCCGTGGTCGAAGCCGTCGCGCAGGATCTCGAAGGCGCCCTGGGCGGCGCCGTCGACGACGCAGTCCTGGGCGCCGAGGTCGGCGACCGCGTCGCGAAACGGCATGCCGAGAAAGACGTTCACGTGGAAGCGCCCTTCTTCGTCGTCGTCGACGCAGGCCTGGGCCGTGAGGCGGGCGTCGCAGGGCCACCACTCGCCGCGGCTGCGCACGTCTGAAAATGCGACCGTGACGTCGTCGCCGCCGACGCCGGGCAAGGCGCCGTCGACGCGCAGCACATCGGTGGTGGGCGGCTGCGGATCGCACGCGGCCATGCCGGCGACGACGGCGACGACGGCGGCGACGGCGGCGACGTGCACGAGGGCCTTCATCACGGCGACTCGCGATTCAAGGACCAGTCGTAGAAGAGCGTGACGTCGAACTCGACGGTGTCGAGCGAGCGGTAGCGGCCGATGAAGCCGTCGATGCCGCCGGCGACGTCGAAGTCGGCGAAGTAGAAGAAGAACAGCTCGCTGATGCCGTCGGGGCCGGCGCCGCGGCTGTCGTCGAGGATAAAGGCGCGCGTGTTCTGCTCGAGGCTCTGCTCGAGGGTGTCGGTGGCGTAGGCCCGCGTCGACAGGCCCGGGCACGAGCGCGAGGCGCAGTTGAGGACGAAGTGCACGCGGGGGTCGACGGGCTCACCGCCCCAGAGCTCGTCGTGGCGGGCCTGGAAGGGGGCCCACTCGTCGTCGTTCAGGCCCGACAGGTCGTCGTGGCTGCGGTCGCCGCGGATGACGCCGTTTTCGATCTCGTTCAGCGAGTAGATGACCCCGCCGACGGTGTGCTCTCGGCGCTTGAAAAACGCGAAGTCGTCGTCGTCGACGCGAAAGGCGGCGTCGCTGGCGTAGGCGACCGCGGCGTCGCGCAAGACGATGGCGTTGTAGGCGTTGACCCAGAAGGCCAGCCGCTCATTCGTCCCCGCCAGCCGCGCCGGATCGACGGCGGCCATCTGAGCCAGCGTGGCGTCGAGCAGCGTGATCTGTTCGGGGTCTGTGACGAGGTCGTCGTAGCGGACGAAGCCCGAGGCAGCGACGACGTCGCGGACGACGGCGTCATAGCCGAGGTGGCGGAAGCGCGTGGCCGACGACAGCGGAGCGACGGCGTCGACGGGCACCTCTGAGAGGCACACGCCGCCGTTCACTTTGAAGCGCGCGTACTCGTCGGCCAGGGTGTCGTCGCCGGTCAAGAACGAGCCACAGCCCGCGCCGGTCGTCAGGGCCACGACGACGACGACGACAGCGCGAGCAGCGCCGGAGCGGACGAACGGAGCCACATCAAAACGCATAGCTGATCCCGGACTGCAGGTTGAAGCCGCCAGCGGCGTTGCGGCCGCGAAACACCAGCTCGGCCCCGGTCTCGAGGGCCAGGGTCCCCTTGAGACCGAGCAGCGCGCCCAGCTCGGGGAGCAGGATCATCACCGCCGGACCCGTCGACACGTAGCCCTTGCCGAGGCTCTCGAGGGCGACACCGTCGTCGCTGGTCTTTGGGTCGAAGCTGTAGATGAACGACAGGTTCCACATCGGCAGCAAGCGGCGATCGAGGATGAACACGCCGGTGGTTCCGCCGCCGACGACGGCGTCGCTGACGTCGTCGGAGCGGAAGCGGTAGCCGGTCTCCCAGGTAAAGAAGCCGTCGAAGGGGAACGAGCCGCCGACGAGCCCGCTGACGGTGACGTCCACCTGGCCGTCTCCGAGCGCCGGGAAATTTCCCGCTGATTTCGGAAAGCCCGGCACCGCGCTCTCGCCCGCGCCGCGCCTGCCCTGCACCGACGGCGCGCCCTGGTAGAGCGGCAGCTTGACGTCGCCACGGGCGGCGACGACGAAGGGTCCGTCTTGCAAGATGCCGAGCTGCAGGCCGAGCTGGGCGTCACCGAAGCCGAGGGTGTGAAAAGCCAGGTTGTGCCGCTCGCCGCCAGCGCCGTCGCCGCCGGTGTCGACGTCATCGTCGTCGACCAGCTGGTTCACCGAGGCCACCCACGGCACGTAGCCCACGAACATCAAGCGGGGCGCGAGGCCAACTTCGGCGTAGGCGTAGACGGTCTCGGCTTTGAGCACGAACGGGTCGGTGTCGACGCG
>JBKJNL010000379.1:0-4288 GCA_046593615.1 Myxococcota bacterium
CCGACGCCATCGACGTCGACACGACCCTGCCGGTCGCCTCGGCCACCGTTCGTTGCCCGACGACGACGCAGGAGATCTGCATCAACCAGGGCGCGACCTTTGCGAGCTCGGTGTCGGTGCTGCTCGAGATCGACGGCTCGCTGGCCACCGGCGACCGCTTCACCAACGCCACCGAGATGCAAATTGCCACCGACGGCGTCGCCGATGTCGAGCCCTTCATCCCCTACAGCACCACGTTCACCGCGCTGCTGGCCGCCGGTGACGCGGCCAAGACCATCGCGGTTCGGTTTCGCGACGCCGCCGGCAACATCTCGGCCGCCCAGGTCGTCGACGGCATCCAGCTCGACGGCACCGCGCCCTCGGCCCCGCGCATCGCGACCCTCGGGCAGGTCGTCGATCTCGCGAGCATCACCGTCGATCTCGCCGTCGACGCCAGCGACACCAACTTCCGCAGCTACCAGCTGCGCAACGGCGGCGGTGCCTTTGCCGACGTGGCGCCGACGGATGCGACCTGCCTGACGACGGGCACGCTGTGCTCGTTCGTCATCAACCTGACGCAGGGCGCTGAGAATCGGATCGCGCTGCGGGCCCAGGACCTCGCCGGCAACGTCTCCGCCGACGACTTCCTCGTGATTCGTGAAGACAGCAGCACCCCGGCGGCGCCGGCGACGCTCGTCACCCGCGGCGGCGACCGCACCATCGAGCTCACCTGGACGGCCCCCGCCAACACGCCCGACATCGCCGGCTACCGCGTCTACTACCGCAACGATCCCGACTCGACCGCCGGCTGCCCGACGCTGTTGTCGGGCTACACGGGGACCTTTGCCGATCAAGGGCCGTCGTTCGTCGACGTCGGCTTGAACCTGCGCACGACTCTCAGCGGCCTGTCGAACAACGTGCCCGTCTGCGTCGCGGTGACGGCCTACGACCTGACGACCAACCCGGCGACCCACGAATCAACGGGCCGCTTCAGCGGCACCGTCGTGCCCAGCGTGCTGCCGCTCGTCGCCGCGGCGACGCTCAACGCCGTGCAGCTCGGGGTCGCCGGCAACGTCGGTGCCCTGGCGATGCGCGATGGCCTCCTCTATGTCGCCGCCACCGGCACCGGGCTCATCGAGCTCGACGGATCGGCCGAGAGCTGCTTCTCCATCCTGACCGCCGCCGAGTTCGGCGAGTGCACCGGCCGCGTGAAGTCCGTCGCGACCCTCACGAGCCCGCGTGAAATCCTGCTGCACGGCGCCTTTGCCTTTGTCGCCGACAGCGACGGCATCAAGGTGTTCCGCATCTCGACCGGCAATCCGCCGCTGTTCTTGTTCACGCTCGCGCTGCGCAGCGGTGGCGGCGCCCTGACCGACGTCAGAGCCGTTGACGCCGAGCAGAACATTCTCGTCGCGGCCCACGCCAACGGCGCCACCGCCTGGAACCTCAACCCGCTCTACGCCGAGCCGCCGCTCGCGCCGACCACGCTGTCGGACTTCGGCACGAACGCGAGCATGACCGACATCGACATCCAGAACAGCATCGTCGCCATCAGCCAGAACGGCAGCAACATCTTCAACTTCACAAACCCGGCAGCGCCGACGCTCCTGCCCAACTGCGAGAGCCTCGGCCTCCCGACCTCGGTGAAGCTGGCCGGCAAGATGCTGTACGCCGGCAACACCAGCGGCCGCCTGGTGGCCTGCGATCTGTCGCTGGTGCCGGCGGGCCCGCACCCGGTCACGAGCACCATCGGCTTCGCCAACAACGTGCGACAGCTCGCGCTGGTGGGTCCCTACGTCGTCGGCGCCGGCCAGGGCGAGGTCACCGTCGCCGACGTCTCCAACCGCGCCGACCTGGTGCCGGCCGCGACCTTTGACATCCCGGGCGCCAACGATGGCCAGCGCATCGCCCTCGCGGTCAACGGCAACCGCATCTTCACCGCCAACGGCGCCGCCACCGAAGTGCACCTGCTCTACATGGGCGAGCCGCGCTCGTTCGAGCAGGTCGGCTTCGAGGGCTCGCTCGTCAACGAGCGCGGCACCTTCATGAGCGACGATCTGTTCTTGAACTCTGAAAAGGAATTCTTCCACGTCGGCACCACCTTTGCCGAGCTCGACGAGGCCAACGCCTCCGGCGCGTCGACGTCGTCGATTGTCACCGAGAACAACGTCTACGTTTCGCTGCGCGGCGACTCGACCGCGCAGATCGCGGTGCTGCGGCGCGACGAGACGGGCGTAACGGCGCCGACGGTGACCAACACGGGCATCTACCTCGCCAACTCGGGCATCGTGCGCTGGCCCTTCGTGATCTCGGCCGGGACCAACTCCGCCGCGACCAACTCCATGGTGCGCGTGCACGACCTGCGCACCAACCCCGCCACCCAGGTGGCCACGGTCGACGTGCTCACCGCGTCGTCGAGCGTCGAGAACGGGCCGGCCCGCGTGGCGCTCTACGGCAACGACATCTACGTGACGACGACGAACAACGCCGCCGCGGGCCCCGGCCTGCACCAGATCCCGTTCACGGCGACCACCGGCGCCATCGGCACCCCGATCCTCGTCGAGGCCGGCGACTTCACCGGCATCGTCGCCCACGGACGGCGCCTGGTCTTCTGGGTCGAGATCGGCACCATGCGCGTGAACCGCATGATCACGACAGCCTGGGACTCCGCCAACGTGGCGCAGATCGGCAGCCTCATCGGCCCAGGCCGCTTTGGTCGGCCTGAGCTGGTCGGCGAGTTCTGGGTCCTGCCCGGCAACTCCCAGGGCTTCAAGCTCGTCGACGTCACCTACTCGGCGGTCACGCCGTTCGCGGCGACGGCGGCCACGCAGATCTTCCAGAACGGTGGCAGCTTGTCGTCGTGGAGCTTCGTCGCTGGCGACCGCATCTACTTCGGGCGCCAGGGCAGCTCGCTGGAGATCTACCGCTTCCGTTGATCCGCAGCGGGGCCGAGCGCTCTCACAGAGAGCGCCGGACGGCCTTGAGCAGCTCGTCGGGGTGAGAGCTCTTTTTGACAAGCCGGGCTGAGCCGAGCGAGCGGGCGTCGACGTTGCTGGCCGACCACATCACGACGGGAATGTTGGCGAAGCGGGACTGCTGGATCCAGCTCCAGAACTCCCAGCCGTCCATCACGGGCATCATCAGGTCGAGGATGATGCAGTTCGGCTGACAGGTGCCGGCTTCGAGCGCCGCCTGGGCCTGGCTGCCGTCGCCGACCGCGACGACGTCGAAGCCCTCGTCGGCCAGCAACATCGACACGGTTTCGCGGATGTCATCGTCGTCGTCAGCCAAGAGCACCAGCGGTCGGGCGGTCATCGGGCCTTTGTAGCGATCTGCCCGGTGGATCCGCTGGTGCTCCGGTCCGCGACCGGCGATCCGATCGGATGCGCAGGGGCGGCGCCCGCCGCACGGGCGCCGTGGCCTCGTCCGCCGTCGATGGTCGGCCGCGCCGCGCCGGCGGCCGGCCGGTCTGGTCACGTGACATCGACCAAAAACTGACCCGCGCCACTCGCTTCGTCTCGCGGACGAAATGTGCGACGGACAGGTCATGCGCATCGTGACCGCCGGCCTTTTCATCCCCTTCCTCTCCGCCGGCTTGTTCGCCTGCGTCCCGGGCGAGGGCGAGGGCGGCGAGGGCGAGGGCGAGGGCGAGGGCGAGGGCGAGGGCGAGGGCGGCGCTTTCGTCGCCAGCAGCAGCGCCTTTTTGGACGGCGCTGCCTTGCCGGTGCGGTTCTCTTGCGAGGGCGACGACGTCTCGCCGCCGTTGTCTTGGACGACGGCCAACGGCGCCGCGGCCTACGGGGTCGTGCTGACCGACCTCACGATCGACTTCGCCCACTCGGCGATCTTCGACATCCCCGCCGCCACGCGCGCCTTGCCCGAAGGCCTGCCCGAAGGCGCCGACCTGGTCGAGCCGGCCGGCGCCCACCAGGCACGCTCCTGGAACAACGTCGTTGGCTGGGCAGGCCCCTGCCCGCCCAGCGAGCACACCTACGAGATCAAGGTCTACGCCGTCGACCGAGCGACCCTCGACGGCGTCGTTGGCGGCGACGACCGCGACGTCGTGATCGACGCCCTCGACGCTGCCGCGATCGACACCGCGACGTTGACGGTGACGTTCACGCCCAGCGCGTGATTGCTGCCGCCGAAAGTCACGGCGCATCGTTGGACGCTGTGAACGACCGTCTTCAGCCAGCAACGTCGGCGGGCTCGGCCTGGGCTGGATCGTCCAGCCGATCGTGACGGCTCAGGCCGAGCCCGCCGAAGTTGCTGGCTGAAGACGGTCGTTCACAGCGTCCAACGATGCGCC